>NZ_JBSHAM010000034.1:59932-72208 GCF_053611505.1 Amycolatopsis sp. NPDC054798
ACCACACCCCGCCCCTGCCCTGCCGCGCGCCGCGGGGGGGCCGGTGCCCGGCCCCGCCCCCCCGCCGCGCGCAGGGAGGAGTTCCGATGAGCGCGGACCAGCCCGCACGGGTGCTGCTGGCCGACGGACAGGTCGGCCTGGTGCGTCCGCTCGGACCGGCCGACACCGAGGCCGTGCTGCGGCTGCACACCGGCCTCGGGGAGCGGGACCGGTACTTCCGGTTCTTCGGACCGCTTCCGTCCACTGTGGACAAACTGGCGGCGGAGATCGCCGGCACGTCCGGCGACGGCCACGCGGCCGTCGGCTGTTTCCTCGGCGAGCGGCTGGCCGGGGTCGCGCACTGCGAGCGGATCGGGCACAGCGCCGAGGCCGAGATCGCGCTCGTCGTGGACGGGAACCAGCGCACGCACGGGATCGCGACGCTGCTGCTCGAACACCTCGCCGCGGCGGCCCGGGCGCGCGGGATCGACCGGTTCGTCGCCGAAGTGCTCGCGGAGAACGCGAAAGTGATCCGGGTGTTCGCCGAACTCGGGCTGCCCTACGAGATCGACCACGAGGGCCCGGAATGGTCGGTCACCATCTGGCTGGACGGCGAGGACCGCTATCCGGACGCGTTCGCCCGGCGCGACGAGGTCGCCGAAGCGGCGAGCCTGGCGCATCTGCTGCGTCCGGCGTCGGTCGCGGTGATCGGCGCGGGCAGGCGGCCCGGTTCGGTGGGGCACGCGGTGCTGGCGAACCTCCTGGACAGCGGCTTTCCCGGCTCGGTGGAGGTCGTGCACCCGGTGGCGGAAGAGATCCTCGGCGTGCGCTGCGCGCCCTCGGTCGCGGACCTGACCCGGACCCCTGAGCTGGTGGTGATCTGCCTTCCGGCGGAGGCCGCCGCCGACGCGGTGGAGGAGTGCGGCAAACGCGGGGTGGCCGCGGCCGTCATCGTTTCGTCCGGGCTGACCGGGACCGCGGCGGGCACGCGCGTCCGGGACGCGGTGCGCAGGCACGGCATGCGCCTGGTCGGGCCGAACTGCCTCGGCGTGCTCTCGACGGATCCCTCCTGCCCGGTGGACGCGACGTTCCTCGCCCGCCGTCCGCGGGCCGGGAGCATCGGCGTCGCGACCCAGTCCGGCGGAGTCGGGATCGCGCTCGTCGAGGCGCTGACCGGACTCGGCCTCGGGCTTTCCTCGCTGGTCTCCACCGGCGACAAATACGACGTGAGCGGCAACGACCTGCTGCTGTGGTGGGCGAGCGACCGGCGCACCGAGACGGTGGTGCTGTACCTCGAATCTTTCGGCAATCCCCGGAAATTCGCCCGGCTCGCGGCCCGGCTCGCACGGACCCGGCCGGTGCTCGCGGTGCGGGCCGGGAGCGGCGGGACCGCCCAGCGCGCCGCTGCTTCGCACACCGCGGCGGCGGCGACTCCGGCGGTGACCCGTGACGCGCTTTACGCCCAGGCGGGCATCATCGCCGTCGACACCGTCGCCGAACTGGTCGATGTGCTCGCCGGTGTGTCCTGGCAACCGCTTCCGCGCGGCCGCCGGGTCGCCGTCCTCAGCAATGCCGGCGGAGCCGGGGTGCTCGCGGCCGACGCGTGCGAGCGCGAAGGGCTCACGATGGCGAGCCTGTCGGCGGAGACCGCGGCGAACCTGCGCGAGTTGCTCCCCGCCGAGGCGGCGGTGCACAACCCGGTGGACACGACGGCAGCGGTTCCGGCGGAGAAATTCGGGCAGGCACTGAGGATCGTGCTCGACGACCCCGGCGTCGACGCGGTCATCGCGGCGACAGTCCCGACCGCCGTGGGCAATCCCGCCGCCGCGCTCGCGGACGTGCTCCCTGGGGCAGGCAAGACTGTGCTCGCGGTCCGGCCGGGACAACGGGAACGCGTGGCGCCGCTGTGCGCGGACGGACCCGCGGTCACCGCGTGCTACGACGACCCGGCGACCGCCGCTCTCGTGCTCGCCCGGCAGGCCGAGTACGCCGAATGGCTCGCTCGGCCCAGGACTGACGCCACGCCGCTGCCGGAGATCGACGCCGCCGCGGTGCGGAAGTTCGCGACGGCACGAGCGGCGGAGCGCGAAGGCTGGTTGTCGCCGGAGGACGCGGCGGAACTGCTCCGGCTCGCGGGGATCCCGCTGGTGCCGACCCGCTACGCCCGCGACGAGACCGAGACCGTCCGTGCCGCCGAGGAATTCGACGGACCGCTCGCGGTGAAGGCGGACGCCGAGGGACTGTTGCACAAGTCCGCGGGCGGCGGTGTGCTGCTCGGCGTCGAGGGACCGTCCGGCGCGCGGGACGCGTACCGGCTGCTGCTGACGCGGTTCGGTCCGGCGCTGCGCGGCGTGGTGATCCAGCCGATGGCCGACCGCGGCCGGGAACTGCTCGTCGGCGTGCGCTCGGACCCGGTCTTCGGCCCGCTGGTGGTGTTCGGGCTGGGCGGGGTCGACACCGATCTGGTGGCCGACCGCGCCGCGCGGCTCGCCCCGCTCGCCGGGCCGGACTCGGAACTGCTGCTCGACGGCCTGCGCTCGGCCGAAGCGCTGTGGGCGTCCGGCATCGACCGGGCCGCCGTGCGCGAACTGCTGCTCAAGACCGGGCGGCTGGCGACGCTCGTGCCGGAGCTGGCGGAGCTCGACCTCAATCCGGTGGCGGCGCGGGCGCACGGCTGCGCCGCGCTCGACGTCCGGATCCGGCTGGAACGCCGGAAGCCCGCCGATCCCTACCTGCGCAAGCTGTCCGGCTGAGCCGAGCACGAGGAGAAGCCAGTGCGAATCCTGACCTTGAACCCCGGCTCGTCCAGCCTGAAGGCGGCGGTCGTGCACGACGGCGTCGCCGTCGGCTGGGCGGCCTGGCAGAGCGAGATGTCCCGCGCCGTCGCCGACGCCGTGGAGCGCTGGCCGAGGCCCGACGCGGTGGCGGTGCGGTTCGTGCACGGCGGCGCGCAGAAGACGCCGGTTCTGGTGACCGAAGAGGTGGTCGCGAACCTCGACCGGCTCGTCCCGCTGGCCCCGATCCACCAGCCGCTGTCGCTGGACGTCGTCCGGCAGGTCCGGGAGCTGCTGCCCGACGTGCCGGTGGTGGCGTGCTTCGACACCGCGTTCCACGCGGACCTGCCCGCCGCGGCCGCGCACTATCCGCTGCCGCGCGAGTGGACCAGGCAGAACCGGTTGCGCCGTTACGGTTTCCACGGTTTGTCGGTCCAGTACGCGGTGCGCCGTACCGCGGAACTGCTGCGGCGACCGGCGAACGAGCTGCAGCTGGTCTGCGCGCACGTCGGTGCCGGGGTTTCGGTGACCGCGGTGCGCGACGGGCGGAGCGTGGACACCTCGATGGGGTTCACCCCGCTGGAAGGGCCCGCGATGGCGACCCGGTCCGGCTCGATCGACCCGGGATTGCTGCTGCACGTCATGAAAACCGCGCCGATGGGACCCGACGAGCTGGCCGACGTGCTGTGCCTGCGGTCCGGGCTCGCCGGGATGAGCGGGACCAGCGGCGACCTCGGAGAGGTGCGCGCGGCGGCCGCGGCCGGGAACCCCGACGCCGAACTGGCGGTCGACGTCTACGTGCACCGGCTCCGCCGGGAAATCGGGGCGGCCGCGGTCAGCCTCGACAGGCTCGACGCGCTGGTGTTCACCGGCGGAGTCGCGGAATACCAGCCCGACACCGTCGCCGAGGTCGCCCGCGGCCTCGGGGTGCTGGGCGTGCGGGTGGGGGCGCTCGAGAGGTCCGACGCGGACCGGGTGATCAGCGCGCCCGGCTCGGCCGCAGCGGTGCTCGTCGTCCGCGCCCGGGAAGACCTGGAACTCGCCTGCGGCGCGGAGGCCGTGCTCGCAGATCCCCGAAATGAGGTGCATCGTGCACGTACTGCTGACCGAAGCGAAGTTCGGTGACTGCGACGCGCTCGCCCAGCCGTTGCGGGACAACGGGTGCCGGGTCAGCCGGTGCCATTCGCGGGAAGGGATCTGCCGCGCCCTCGTGCCGGGCTTGTCGTGCCCGCTCGACGACCGCGCCGATCCGCCGGTGCTCGCCGTGGACGTCCGCGGCAGCGGGGACGAGATCACCGCGCGCGAGTTCGGGGTCGTGTGCGCACTGCGGAAACAGGTCCCGGTGGCGCTCGTCCCGCCGGAGCCGGGGCTGCCGGTGGCCGCGCCCGCGGGGCTCGCGGACCTGGCCACGGTGACCGACGCCGCGACGTTGCTGGCGACCTGCCGGGCAGCGCCCCCGATCCCGAGGCCGAGGCCGGAACCCGCCGGAGCGTTCGGATGACCGACGTCGCTTTCGCCTGGGACCGCTGCGCGCGGGCGGTGCTCGTGGACGCGCTGGCCCGGCTGGACGTGCGCCGCTTCGTGGTCGAGACCAGGCCCGGCGAGCTGGCGATCGCCCGAGTCGGCCGCCTCCGGCACGATCCCGGCGGACGCCACGTGCTCGCGGGATGCGGCACCGCCCTGTCCGCCGCCTGGATCGTGCTGCGGGGACTGGGAATCCGACCGGTGCTGTCGTTCCCGGAGGATCCGGGCCGTCCGGACGTCGTCGCGGCGGTGACCCCCGGAGCGGACGACCCGGCGACCGTGCACGACTGGAACCGCTACCTGGCCCTGCGCGCCGTTTCCGGGCCGCGGCGAGGACGTGCGGTGCCGGTCACCGACCCGGGCGTGCTGGCGGAACTGGCTGAGGAGAACCCGTGGCCGCGCACCCGGGTGACGCGGGACCGGGGCCTCGCGGTGGTCGCCGAAGGCGCGAGCTGCGTCGACCGCGTTCTGATCGGCGCGGCTGTCCATTCGCTGCGGGTCGCCGCCGCGGTCCGCGGATTGACGACTGAGGTGCGCCCAGGTGGCCAGGGCAGCTTGCCGCAGGCGGTTCTTCTCGTGTTCGAGAGCTGAAGGAGTCCGATGACCACGCATCTGCGTACGCCGCCCGAGACAGCGGAGCCGGAGGTCGACGCGCGGGAGCCGATCAGCCTGCTGCTGCGCGATCTCCGCTCCGTGCCGGGCGGGCTGAGCGCCCGGGAAGCTGCCCGGCGGCTGCAGGTCTACGGGCCGAACGAACTGCCGCACAAGGGCGGCAGGCAATGGCCGCTCGCCTTGCTGCGCCAGCTGGTCCACCCGCTCGCCCTGCTGCTGTGGGTCGCCGCCGGGCTGGCGTGGTTCGCCGGCACGACCAACCTGGCGATCGCGATCGTCGGGGTGATCATCCTGAACGGCCTGCTCGCGTTCTTCCAGGAACAGCAGGCCGAACGGGCGGTCGAAGCGCTGGGGAAGTACCTGCCCGAACGCAGCGCGGTGCTGCGCGACGGCGTGGTCGTGCACCTCGAATCGGCCGGACTGGTCCGCGGCGACGTCGTCCTGCTCGCCGAAGGCGACCGGGTGCCCGCGGACGCGCGGCTGGTCGAAGGGACTGTGGACGTCGACGCGTCGATGCTCACCGGCGAATCGGCTCCGGTGACCCGGACCGCCGACGCCGTGGACGACGCGGACCGCCCGCTGGATTCCCCGGTGCTGGTCTTCAGCGGCACGGTCTGTGTGGCGGGCTCGGCGCGGGCGGTGGTGCACGCGACCGGGCGGCGCACCGAAATCGGCCGGATCGCGTCGCTCTCCGCCCGGATCGGCCGCGAGGAGAGCCCGCTGGAGCGGCAGGTGCGACGGGTCGCGTGGCTGATTGCCGGGGTCGCGGTGGTCGTCGGGGTCGGGTTCCTGCCGCTCGGTGTCGCGGCCGGGCTGTCGTGGTCGGCCGCCTTCGTGTTCGCGATCGGCTTGCTGGTGGCGAACGTGCCCGAGGGACTGCTGCCGACGATCACGCTGGCGCTGGCGGCCGGGGTGCGGTCGATGGCGAAGGCGGGCGCGCTCGTGAAACGGCTGTCGGCCGTGGAGACGCTGGGTTCGACCACCGTGATCTGCACCGACAAGACCGGCACGCTGACCCAGAACTCGATGCGGGTCGAGGAACTGCGCGGCCCGGACGGTGCGGAATCCGCGTACCCGCGTGAGACCGCCGAAGTCCTCGCGCGGTGCAGCACCGCGGACCTCGTCAGCGAGTCCGGCGATCCGACCGAACTCGCGCTGCTGCGGTTCGCCGCGGACCACGGCGCGACCGTGACCGCGAGCGCCCGCGAGGGCGCACGGAAAGCGTTGTACCCGTTCGATCCCCGGCTCAAGCGGATGTCCACAGTGGACGTTGTCGACGGCGGCCTCGTCGTTGCGGTGAAGGGTGCGCCGGAGCAGGTGCTCCCGTTGTGCACCACGGAACTGGACGGGGAGGAGCTGACCGCGGACCGGCGGTCCGAACTGGCCGCGCTCGTCGACAGCATGGCCGGGCGCGCGCTGCGGGTGCTGGCGGTCGCCCGGCGGGAAGCGCCGGCGATCCCGGGCAGCCGCGCCGAAGCGGAGAACGGGTTGTGCCTGCTCGGTTTCGTCGGCCTGGTCGACCCGCCTCGCCCGGAGGTCGCCGAGGCGGTCGCGGACTGCCATTCCGCCGGGATCATCGTGCACGTCGTGACCGGGGACAACGGGCTGACCGCGGCCGAGATCGCCCGGCGGGTCGGCATCGGCGCGGACCGCGTGGTGGACGGCACGACGCTCGCGCGCATGCCGGAGCCGGATCTCGACGCAGTGCTCGCCGGGGGCGACGAGGTGGTGTTCTCGCGCGCTGCGCCGGAGGACAAGCTCCGCATCGCGGACGCGCTGCGCGACTGCGGCGAGGTCGTCGCGATGACCGGCGACGGAGTGAACGACGCACCCGCGCTGCGGCGGGCCGACATCGGTGTGGCGATGGGCGTCAGCGGCACCGACGTGGCGAAGGAAGCCGCGACCGTGGTGCTGACCGACGACAACTTCGCGACCATCGTCGCCGGGGTCCGCGAGGGCCGCCGGGTCTTCGACAACGTCCGCAAATTCGTGCTCTACATCTTCGCGCACGCGGTGCCGGAGATCCTGCCGTTCCTGCTGTTCGCGATTTCCGGCGGCGCGATCCCGTTGCCGCTCACGGTGTTGCAGATCCTCGCGATCGACCTCGGCACCGAAACGCTGCCCGCGCTCGCGCTCGGCCGGGAACCCGCCGAGCCCGGGCTGATGTCCCGCCGGCCGCGCTCCCGCCGCGAAGGCGTGGTGACCGGCCGGATGCTCCTGCGGGCCTGGGGAATCATGGGCGTGCTGTCGGCGGTGCTCGTGCTCGGCGCGTTCTTCGCGGTGCTGTACGCCGCGGGCTGGCATCTCGGCGCGGACGTGTCGGACGGCGCGCCGCTGCACCACGCTTACCTTCAAGCCACGACAGCCAGTTTCGCCGCGATCGTGTTCTGCCAGATCGGAACCGCGTTCGCCGCCCGCACCGAGCGGGTGTCGTTGCGCGCGATCGGTCTGGGCACCAACAAGCTTCTGCTCGGCGGCATCGCGTTCGAACTCGTTTTCGCCGCCGCGCTCATTTACGTCCCCTGGCTGCAGGGCGTTTTCGGCACCGCGGCGTTGCCCGCGTGGGTGTACGCGGTGCTGGTCCCGATGCCGGTGCTCGTCTGGGGCGCGGACGAGCTGTTCCGCCGCCTGACCCGCCGTACCCGAGGAGGATTGTCATGACGCAGGTGCGAAAACTCGCCGAGATCCGGCTCGCCGACGCCGAAACCGCCGGCGGCAAGGGGGCGAACCTCGGCGAGCTGATCGCCGCGGGCTATCCGGTTCCGGACGGGTTCGTCGTCACTCGCGACGCCTACTGGTCCGCGCTGGAGGCAGCCGGGGTCCGCGCCGAGATCGCCGATGTGCACGCGAAGGCGCTGACCGCGGTGGACGACGCGCAGGAACTGGCGGCCGCGTGCGAGCGGCTGCAGGAGCTGGTGCGGTCGGCCGGGATGCCGCCGGAGCTGGCGGCCGAGGTGACCGGCGCGTACCGGGCGCTGGGCGATCTGCCGGTGGTGGCGGTGCGTTCGTCGGCCACCGGCGAAGACGGCAGCGAAGCGTCCTTCGCGGGCATGAACGCCAGCTATACGAACGTCGTCGACGAACAAGCCTTGGCCGCGCGGGTGGTCGACTGCTGGGCGTCGCTGTTCTCGCCGCGCGTGGTGAGCTACCGGGCGAGCCGGGGATTCACCGGCGAACCGGCTATCGCCGTGGTCGTGCAGCGGATGATCCCGGCCGAGCGGTCCGGCGTGATCTTCACCGCCGACCCGCGCACCGGCGACCGCGACCGGGCGGTGGTCGAAGCGGTGTTCGGCCAGGGCGAGGCGATCGTGAGCGGTGCGGTGGACCCGGACACCTACGTGGTGGACAAAGAGGACCTGCGCGTGCTCAGCGCGCGGATCGGGGCTCAGTCGCACAAGATCATCCCCGAAGCGGGCGGGGGAGACGTGAAGGTCGCGCTGACCGCGCAGGTCGGCGGACGGCGCGTGCTCGACGACGCCATCGTGCTCGGGCTGACGCGGCTCGCCTGCCGGGTCGAGGAGCACTACGGCGTGCCGCAGGACATCGAGTTCGCGATCGCCGAGCACAAAACGTGGCTCGTGCAGTCCCGCCCGATCACCACCCTGCCGCCGGTCCAGGAAGGCGGAACCGGCGTGCTGGTCTCCGGACTGGCCGCCTCGCCGGGCGTGGGCAGCGGCGCGGTCCGGGTGCTGCACGACCCGGCCGAGGCTCGGCGGCTGCGCGACGGCGAGGTGCTGGTGGCCCCGATGACGACCCCGGACTGGGTGCCGGCGATCCGCCGCGCGGCGGCGCTGGTCACCGACGGCGGCGGCATGACCTGCCACGCCGCGGTAGTCGCCCGCGAGCTCGGCGTGCCGTGCATCGTCGGCACTGGAGACGCGACGCGCGTGCTCGCGGACCGCACGCTGATCACCGTCGACGGCACGACCGGCGAGGTGCGGGCGGGAGCGATCGCGCGCGAGACGGTGCACGCGAAACCGGTCGCCGCGCCCGCTGCCGCGGAGGCGATCGGCACCCGGCTGTACGTCAACCTCGCGATGCCCGACCACGCCGTCGAGGTCGCCGCGCAGCAGGTGGACGGCGTAGGCCTGCTGCGCGCGGAGTTCCTGCTGACCTCGGCGCTCGGCGGACGGCATCCGCGCGACCTGCTCGCCCGCGGCGAGCAAGAGTCCTTTGTGGACTCGATGGCGGAATCGCTGCTCGAGATCACCACCGCGTTCGGCAACCGCCCGGTCGTCTACCGGGCGACCGACCTGCGCAGCAACGAGTTCCGCGGCCTCGAAGGAGGAGCCGAGTACGAACCGGTCGAGAACAACCCGATGATCGGCTACCGCGGCTGCTACCGGTACGTGCGCGAGCACGACCTGTTCGCGCTGGAGCTGCGCACGCTGGCCAGGGTCCGGGAACGGACGCCGAACCTGCACCTGATGATCCCGTTCGTGCGCACGAAGTGGGAATTGGAGGCGTGCCTGGAGGCGGTGGACGCGAGCCCGCTGGGCAAGCAGCGCGGACTGCACCGGTGGATCATGGCCGAGGTTCCGTCGGTCGTGTTCTGGCTGCGCGAATACGCCGGGCTCGGCATCGACGGGGTGTCGATCGGCAGCAACGACCTCACCCAGCTGATGCTGGGCGTCGACCGGGATTCGGCGGTGTGCGCCGAACTGTTCGACGAGGCCGACCCCGCGGTGCTGGACGCCATCGCGAGGATCGTGCGGACCGCCCGCGACCGCGGCATCACGTCGTCGCTGTGCGGCCAGGCCCCGTCGACGAACCCCGCGTTCGCCGAACATCTCGTGCGCGCCGGGATCACGTCGATCTCGGTCAACCCCGACGCGATCGGTGCGGCACGCGCCGCGATCGGCGCGGCCGAACGCCGCGTCCTGCTGGAAAAGGCGCGCTGAGCGCCGGAGATTGTGCGGAGGAGAAACCCATGACCACTGCGAATGAAAAGGAAATCGTCGTAGGCGTCGACGGATCGGCGGGCAGCGCCGCGGCGGTCCGCTGGGCGCTGGCGGAGGCGAAGGCCAGCGGCCGGACCGTGGTGGCGCTGCGGGCCTGGACGTTCGACCCGCTCGCCGACCTGGAATCGGCCGTCACCCGCTCGCCGGACGAGATCGCGTCCCGCTACCAGCACGAACTGGACCAGGTGCTGACCGAGGCCCGCGTCGGCGCCGAGGCCGCGCAGGTGCGCAGCGGCACGATCGACGGCGCGCCCGGTCCCGCGCTGGTCCGCGCGTCGGCCGGGGCGGCGATGCTGGTGCTGGGCAGCCACGGGCACAGCCGGGTGCTGCGCATGCTGGTCGGCTCGGTCTCCGAATACTGCCTGCGCCACGCGCGCTGCCCGGTGGTGATCGTCCCCGCCCGGTCGGCCGAAGAACGGGAACCGCTGCCGGAAGCGGCCGCGGGCGCGTACTACCCCGGACCCCTGTTGTGAGGAGCGGAAAATGAAAAGGACACGCCGGATCCGCTCGGTGATGACGACCGACGTCGCGCGGGTCGCACCGGGTACTTCGTTCAAAGCTGTCGCCGCCCTGCTGGAAGAACGCGGCGTGGGCGGCGCGCCGGTCGTCGACAAGGACGGCCGGGTGCTCGGAATCGTTTCGAGCGGAGACCTGCTGGAGCGGAACGTCGACCACCGCGGCATCGGACCGCAGGCGCGCCGCGGCAGGCACAAGGCCGAAGCGCTCTTCGCGGCCGATCTGATGACGTCGCCGGCCGTCACTGTGGGCGTGGACGACGACGTCCTGCGCGCGGCCCAGCTGATGGAGACGCACCGGGTGCACCGGCTGCCGGTGCTCGAAACCGACGGCACGCTGGCCGGGATCGTCTCCCGGGCGGACCTGGTGCGGGCGTATTTGCGGCCGGACAACGACATCCGCGACGAAGTGCGCGACGAGGTCCTGAAGCGGGAGATGTGTGTCGACCCGTCCACGTTGTACGTTTCGGTGTACGACGGGGTGGTGTCGCTGAGCGGGGCGGTCGAGCGGTACAGCATGATTCCGGTGCTCAAAGCCCTCGTCGGCCGGGTCGACGGGGTGGTGGAGGTGCGGGAGCATCTGCGGGTGGAGCTGGACGACCGGAACATCCGGCCGGGGGAGCCCGCGGCGACTGGGTTGTTCCCGGACCGGTCGATCCATCGGCCCTGAACCTGAAGGTCTGTGAAGGGAACCTCGGGGAGAGTACGCGCGCGCTGATCTGGTGGTTCGCGCGGCGAACCTCTCGCCTGGCCGTGTGCTGTGCCACCGGGTTCGGACCAGGGCCCCGAGCGCGCTGTTGTACTCGGGTTCCGGTCCGCGGCGCACCCACCGAACGGCCGGGCAGCTGGGTAGTTAGGCAGTGTGGTGGGCGCGCGTCGGCGATGCCGGTAAGCCGCCTGGTTTCTACGGCAACGCGGCCCATCCGGGCCAGGGGCGCGGGCCGCGCTTGCCCTGTATGCACTCGACCCGGAGCACTGCCTGGTCATTCGCGGGCGAGTTCTCGGCGGCTGCTTGCACGGCCATGCATGTCATCCGGAATTCCCGGATATCTCGGAACAGGTCGAACCCGGCCCACCGTGTCACGTCGCGGCCGTACTCCCCGACGAACGAGCGGTAGTCGTCGTCGCTGATCCACCCGAATGAACTGCGCTTGATCGCCGTGTGCACCAGGTCCTATTCCGACGGGCCGATCGAAGTCCGCTCCAAGTCCAGGAAGACGACCTCGCCGAGCTGTGTCGAGACCACGTTGCCGGCCCAGGCATCCCCGTGCACTACGCATTCGGGCAGGCCCTCGGGCCTGCCCGCCCACTGCTTGCGCAGCTCGGCCAAGTGGTCGAGCAGCCATGACCGATCTGATTCGGTCAGTGTCGTCGCGTGGTTTATCCGGCCGGCGAGCCGGATGAACGGGTCAATTCTGCCGAGGTCTAAGCCAGTTGGCGGTCGTGCGTTGTGCAGCTGGCGCAACGCCTGCGCGACTTGAACAGGTGTGCCGTACTCGTGTGGCGGCAGCTCGTGCCAAAAGGTGACGGCTCGGCCGTCCACATCGAGCGGTTGGTTGTCTGGCTCAGTGACTTGAACAGCAGGGATACCAGTGCTCCGCATCCACCGGGCCACAGCGACTTCGCGACGAGCCGCCGCGAGCTGACCGGAGCGGGCAATCCGTACGATGACCCCCGCCCGAAGCCGGAAGATCGCGTTCTCTCCGAGGCGAACCACGTCGGCACCCGACGAGTCGAGTCCTGCTTGCGCGCAGGCAGCGTCGAGCACGGAGCGTGCAGCCTGCTCTAGTCCGTTCATGGCGCGCTTCCGATCGTCTCCGTCAGCCGAAAGGTGCCGGATGGGGACCCAGATGGAAAATGATTACCTAAAGGTTGCCCCCACGGACAAACGGACGCCCGCGACACCAACCG
>NZ_JBSHAM010000034.1:72218-92972 GCF_053611505.1 Amycolatopsis sp. NPDC054798
TGTTCTTTACGTTTATTGGCGGCCTACCCTTCTCCACGTCAACCCTAAGGGCCGTTGTGGGTACCCGTTTGGTATCCTTTTCCCATCAGGGTTCCCCTCACGGACCTTCGACCGACCGCGACTCACTCCCGGAACAGCGCGACCTTCAACGCGCCGCTGTCCTGCGGGTGAGCGAAAACGTCATACGCCTCGTCCATCTCCTGCAGCCCGAACCGGTGCGTGACCATCCGGCTGACGTCGAGGTGCCCGGCGGCGAGCATCCGCAGCAGCATCGGCGTGCTGGAGGTGTCGACCAGCCCGGTGGTGATGGTGACGTTCCGGATCCAGAGCCGTTCGAGATGGAGGGTGGCCGGTTTGCCGTGCACGCCGATGTTCGCGATCCGCCCGCCGGGGCGGACGAGTTCGGCGCACAGTTCGAAGGTTTCCGGGACGCCGACCGCTTCGACGGCCACGTCCGCGCCGAGTCCGCCGCCCGCTTCGCGCACCGCGGTTTCCGCCTCCGCGGGCTGGACGGTCACGTCGGCGCCAGCTGCTTTGGCCGCGGCGAGCCGGGCGGGTTCCTTGTCGATCACGATGATCGACGACGGGCTGTAGAGCCGTGCGGCGGTGATCGCCGCGAGGCCGATCGGGCCCGCACCGACGATCGCGACGACGTCGCCGGGACCGACCTGTCCATTGCGGACTCCGACCTCGTAGGACGTGGGGATGATGTCGGCCAGCAGCAACGCCGCTTCGTTGCTCACGGACGGCGGCAGCCGGTAGACGGAGGTGTCGGCGAACGGCACCCGCGCGAACTCGGCCTGTACCCCGTCGACGAGGTGGCCGAGGATCCATCCGCCTCCGCCGAGGCATTGGCCGTAGACGCCGCGGCGGCAGTATTCGCAGCGGCCGCAGGCGCTGATGCAGGACACCAGGACGCGATCGCCCGGCGTGACCGCGGCGACCGCGTCGCCGGTGCGCACGACGGTGCCGACCGCTTCGTGGCCGAGGATGCGGCCGCGTTCGACTTCGGGCACGTCGCCTTTCAGGATGTGCAAGTCGGTGCCGCAGATGGTGACGGCGTCGATCCGGACGATCGCGTCGGTCGGCGCCAGGATTTCCGGGTCCGGGTGGTCGGTCCACGACCGGCGTCCGGGTCCGTCGTACACGAGTGCCTTCACAGTCTCTCCTTCGCATGGCTTCGGGCGCCCGCCGCGACGGCGGACGCCCGGAAGCGGTTCAGCGCAGCCAGGTCCGGTCGCCGACGAAGGCGGCCCAGCGGCGGCCGATGCCCCACGTGTCCCCGGCGCAGGCGGCGGCGAGCGCGATCAGGACGAGGGCGTAGACGAGGTGGTAGTCCAGGAACGGGTTGGTCGAGTGCGTGGGCGCACCCGCGCCGGTGGTGCGGGCGAACGGCCATTCGGCGGCCCACATCAGCAGCATCAGCAGGGTGCCGGACACCGCGGCGATCCGCAGCCCGGCCCCGGCGACCAGCGCGAGCCCGATGCCGAGCAGGCTCAGCATGAACAGCCAGTCGGCCCACCAGGTTCCGGCCCACGAGTGGAACATCGAGGCGAACGGGCCGACGTCGACCTTGCTCAGGAAGCCGTAGGTGGGCGAGCCGCCGTGGATCCACGCTCCGGTCGCGGGCGTGGCGTAGCCCAGTCCGAACAGCTTGTCGGCGAAGGGCCACAGGAACAGGAACCCGGCGGCGATCCGCAGAACCGCGAGCGGCCGTGCTCCATAGCTCGCCCAAGGCGGCTGCGCGACCGTTTCGGTGGGGCCGGCGGGAACCCGGCTTGCCGAGGGTTTGCCGTGCTGGGATTTGACGGACATGGGAACCTCCATTCCTCTCTGGGCCCGAGTGTGATCCGCTGGCAGACAGCGGCAATGGAGCCGAAAGTCCCCGCTGCGCGGGCCGTTGGGCGCGCACCGCGGGGGAGAGGCCGAAGGTCCACGCAGGAGGGGACCGACGCCGCTGCCGCCCGGTGCCGTCCGTGCCTACCGTCCGGAGGGAAAACGTGGCTGGACAAAGAAAGGCGGAACCGATGACCGAACCCGCACTCGTCGCCGCGGTCGACGGCTCGCTGGCTTCCCTGCACGCGGTCGGCTGGGCCGCGCGCGCCGCGGCAGGACGCGGTGTTCCGCTGCGGCTCGTGCACGTGCTCGACGAGCTGGCGCTCGATTTTCCCCGTCCGGTGCGGACGCTGGAGAACTTCGACAAGGTGCTCACCGCGCGCGGGCACCGGATCCTGCGCGCCGCCCGCGACGCCGCCAAGGAGGCGGTCCCCGCGCTGACGCCGGATCTGGTGCTGCTGCGCGGAATCGTCGGGAAATGCCTCGCCGCGCAGTCCCGTGAGGCGGTGCTGCTGGTGCTCGGGACGCCGGGGCTGCGTCCGCTGGGCCGGATCCTGCTGGGCTCGGTGTCGATCTCCCTCGCCGCGCACGCGGACTGCCCGATCGCGCTCGTCCGTCCGCACGCGGGCGACGAAGAACCGCCGGAACGGGGGCCGATCGTGGTCGGGGTCGACGGCTCGCCGTCGAGCGAACAGGCGCTGGGGACGGCGTTCGAGGAAGCCTCGTGGCGGAACGCTCCGCTCACCGCGGTGCACTGCTGGGACGACCGGCTGCTGTCGGCGATCTTCCGCGAGAACCGCTGGACGGCCGACAGCGGGATCGAGCAGGAGGCGCACGTGGTGCTCGCCGAACGGGTGGCCGGGTGGGCCGAGAAATACCCCGGCGTCGACGTGCGGCAGCTGGTGGTTCGCGGCCGGCCGTCCGAGCAGCTGCTGGATCTGGCCGACCGGGCGCAGCTGCTCGTCGTGGGCAGCCGCGGGCGGGCGGGGTTCGGCGGCCTGCTGCTCGGGTCCACGAGCCAGGCGGTGATGTCCTACGCGCTGTGCCCGGTCATCGTCGCCGGTTCCGGCGAGGAATCGTCCGGCCCCAGCGGAAGTACGCCAGCGGACCCGCGAAGTTGACCGCGATCGCGACCGCCCAGGCGGATTTCGGCCCGTTGACCCGGTCCTCGGGCCGTTTGGCGAGGTCCCACCAGGCGATCGCGGCCAGCAGCACCTGGACGGCCGCGGCGGCGAGGATCGTCCGCCGCCGCGCGGGGGACAGGTCGGACAGATTCCGGTGTGCTCGCATGGGCTCCTCCTCGGGTCGCGCTCCAGGCAACACCCGGGCGCGGCGGGCGGGAAGGGGCGAACGACCCTGCCGAGGGGGACCGCGGGCCTCGGCGCTTCCGATGCGGAAACGACTGCTGGGCAAGAAAAACACGGAGGTGCTGCGATGACCGGACTGCTGGTCTCGGACGTGATGAACTCGCCGGTGGTGACCGCCGCGCCGGACACGCCGTTCAAGGAACTGGTCGATCTCCTCGCCGCCAGCGGCATTTCGGCGGTGCCGGTGACGGACAGTTCCGGGCGGCCGGTCGGCGTGGTTTCGGAGCGGGAATTGCTCGCCCGGTACGACGGCCGCGCCGAAGGGCCGCGGCCGGGCTTGTTCGCCGCGGCCGGTCGCCGGCGCGGATGGGCGAGAGCGCGGGGCCGGACCGCGGCCGAGGTGATGCGCACCCCGGTGCACACCGTCGGGGAGCGCGAACTGCTGGCCGCCGCGGCGCGGCGGATGGTCGAGGCGAACCAGCGCCGGTTGTTCGTCGTGAACAGTTCCGGGGCGCTCGCCGGAGTGCTCGCCCGCCGGGACGTGCTCGCGGTTTTCCTCCGCCCGGACCAGGAAATCAAGGAACTGGTCGAACGCCGCGTGCTGCGCCAAGCGCTGTGGGCCGACCCGGCGGCGACTTCCGTGCGGGTCGACGACGGTGTGGTCACCCTGTCCGGAACCGTGGACAGTCCGAGCGAAGTGCTGCGCGCCGAACGGCTGACCGAGGTGCTGCCCGGTGTGGTCGGTGTGCGCAACCGGCTCGAATACACCGGGGACGGGCACCAGACCGGCTCCCGGCGGTGAGACAGCGGGAAGGCCGCCCTGGCACTGCCGGGGCGGCCTTCACCGGTTTCAGCCCTGGTCGAGCGTGCGCCCGATGAGTTCGGCGAGTTCTACGGTGCGGGCCGCGTAGCCCCATTCGTTGTCGTACCAGCCGAACACCTTGGCCAGGTGCCCGTCGGCTTTGGTGAGTTCCGAGTCGAAAATGCACGACGCGGGGTCGCCGATGATGTCGCGCGACACCAGGGGCGCTTCGGTGTAGCGGAGGATGCCCTTCAGCTGCCCGTCGGCGGCTTGGGCGAACGCGCGGTTGATCTCGGCGGCGGTGACGTCCTGCTCGAGCTCCACGGTCAGGTCGGTGAGCGAACCGTCCTCGACCGGGACCCGGATCGCGACCCCGTCGAGCTTGCCCGCCAGCGCCGGGATCACCTCGCCGATCGCCCGCGCGGCCCCGGTGCTCGTCGGGATCAGGTTGACCGCGGCCGACCGGGCCCTCCGCGGGTCGCGGTGCGGCCGGTCGAGGAGCGCCTGGTCGCCGGTGTAGCTGTGGATCGTGGTGAGCAGGCCGCGGCGGACGCCGAACGCCTCGTGCAGCACCTTGACCATCGGCGCGGCGCAGTTCGTGGTGCACGAGGCGTTGGAGACGACGTGGTGGCGCGCCGGGTCGTAGTCGCCGTCGTTGACGCCGAACACCAGCGTCGCGTCGAGTCCCTTGCCCGGAGCGGAAACGATCACTTTCCGCGCGCCCGCGGCGAGATGCCCGGCGGCCGCCTCGCGGGTGCGGAAGCGCCCGGTGGCTTCGATCACGACCGGCACGCCGAACTCGTGCCACGGCAGGTTCGCCGGTTCGGCCTCGGACGTCACCTGCACGATCTGGTCGCCGACCTCGATCGCGTCGCCGATCACCCGCACCGGCAGCCGGAGCGGGCCGTAGGTGGAGTCGTGCGCGAGCAGATGGGCGAGGGCTTCCGGGGTGGTGACGTCGTTGACCGCGACCACTTCGACGGGGCTGTCCGGCCGTTCCAGGACGCGGCGCAGGAAGTCGCGGCCGATGCGGCCGAATCCGTTGATGCCGACTCGTACGGTCATCTTCTCTCCATCAGGGTGTCGGTGTTCCGGTGAATGGTTTCGGGACTGCGGTGGAAAGAGGCCCGGCCGGCGCTGAACGGCAGTCCGAGCCGGAAGCGGGCGGAAAGGGCTTTCTCGGCGAGTCGCGCGCCGGCGCGCCAGAATGCACCGGTGCTGACCCAGTAGCGGGCCGACTCCTCGTCGACGCGTGCCGGATCGTCGCCGGGGGAGAGCGGAATCTGCGCGAAGGCGGCGTCGTCGAGCATGTCCAGCACGTGCCGCACGACCGGAACGGGCTGGGCGGGCAGCGGTGTCCCGCGGCGCTGCGCGACGATCGCCGCGGCGGTCGCGTCGGCCTGCAGCAAGGCGAGATATCCCAGTTTCAGCGGGAAATCCCCGGCGTCGCCGGGTGCGTAGACCTCCGGATGCCCGGAGACCGCGCGGGCGACCGGGTCGCACCGGAGGAACCCGCGGTCGTCGGACGGCAAGCCGGCGTAGCCGACGGAAGCGACCTGCGGCGGGAAGGTGACGAGCACGTCGAATTCCCGCACGGAGCCGTCAGCGAAAGCGGCACTGCGTTCGGCTGCCTTGGTCAGCGTCACAGCGGTGCGGCTGTCGATGCCGCGCGCTTCGAACTGCCGGGAGACGAGCGCGTGCAGCTTCGGGCCGAAGGCATGGACGAAGGTGCCCTCACAGGTGTCGAAGGCGAGTTCCACGCTGTCGCGGATTTGCTTGCGGCGCAGCCAAGTGTCGAGCATCAGCACGATTTCGTACAGCGGTGCCGCGCACTGATTTCCTGGCGGCAGCGCGAAGAGCACTCGCTGCGGGCGGCCGTGCTGGGCGTGCTGCGCGGCCCAGCGCAGATCCTCGCCGAGCCGGTGCAGCGCGCCCGGAGCCGCGATCGAATGCGCGTATTCGGCGAGCCCGGGGATTTCCTCCGGCCGGCTCGCGGACCCGGTGGCGACGACGAGCCGGTCGTAGGCCATCCGGCCGCGGGACGTGTGCACCTGTCCCCGGTCGAGGTCGATCCCTTCGGCCGTCGCGATCACCGTCCCGATCCCGCGCCGCCGGAACGCTCCGGCCAAAGGCACGTGCAGCGGCTCCTCGGCGGCTCCGAACGGCAGCCGGGCCGTTCCGGGGCGGAACAGGAAATCGTCGCGTTCGGACACGACGGTGATCCCCACGTCGTCCTCGCCCGCTCTGGCCCGGAGCCGGAAAGCGGTTTGCAGCCCGGCGAAACCGCCGCCGAGAACGACGACTTCGGTGCGCGTCATGGTTTCTCCTCTGTCTCGCCTCGACCACCGTGCCCGCGCTCGCCGGCGGAACGGCAGGGACGTTGGCAGGCAGGCCGGAGGACGTTCGTCATCCGGTCACGAGCACTGCGCGAGATGCGCGAGCGCGTTTTCGACCGCGTCGGCCGCGGTTCCGGTCGTGTCGAGAGGGAACGCCGAAGGCCACGAGGCGTCGTCCCCGGCCATTTCCCGGGAGACCTCGGGCCCGGCGTCGGACAGCGATCCGGTCCGCACCGCCATCCGGTGCTCGCGCAGCTCCTCCGGTGCCTCGCAGCGCAGTGCGGACAGCCTGCTGCCGGTTCGTTCCGCGACGGCGGCGATCGCTTCCCGTTCCCGGGCGGAGGTCCAGGACGCGTCGAGGACGACAGTCTCGCCGAGTTCGAGCAGCTCGCTCGCGCGCCGGACGAGTTCGCGGTAGGTCCGTGCGGTCCATTCCGGGGTGTAAATGCCGTGGAGGTAGTCCGCCGGGGCGTGCTGCCTCGGGTCGATCCCGGCGAGTTCCTTGCGGATCCGGTCGCTCCGCAGCAGGGTCGCGCCGAGCGCGTCGGCGAGCCCTCCGGCCACAGTGGACTTTCCCGAACCGGGGAGTCCGCCGACCAGCACCGCCCGCACCTCGCCCGCGCGGAGGTGGCGCACCGTCGTTTCCGCGTACGCGCGCGCCAGCTCCGCGGCCGTCGGATCCCCCTGTGCGTGGCGGAGGCAGGCGACCTTGACGCGGACGAACGCGCGGTAGGCGAGATAGTGGTGCCGCAGCGCCAAGGGAGCATTGTCCCCAGAGAATTCGGCGTACGCGTCGAGCAGTTCGGTGCCGAGCGCGGGAGAGCCGAGCCGTTCGAGATCCATCGCGAGGAAGGCCACGTCGTCCAGCCCGTCGACGTGGCGGAGGTGGTCGTCGAATTCCAGGCAGTCGAGTACGCGCGGTCCGTCCTCGAGACAGAAGATGTCGTCGGCGATCAGGTCGCCGTGACCGTCGACGACCCGGCGCTCGGCGATGCGGCGGGCGAAAAGCGGAGCGCGCCCGGCGAGGAACACGTCCGTGCGGCTCTCGATTTCCTTGGCGGCCGCCGCGTCCAGCACGACCCCGTGGAACGGCCGCACCTGGGCGAAGCTCTCGTGCCAGCGGCGGCGGACCGCGTCGCGCGTTCCGTCCGCGTCGACGCCCGGACCGCGGTCGGCCCGGGCGTGGAAGGCCGCGAGCAGCCGGGCGAGCGAGTGGATCACCGGTCCGAGAGGTTCCCCGCGCCGCACCAGCTCGGACAGCCTGCGGTCGTCGGGCATCCGGCGCATCGCCACGAGGTGGTCGCAGACCGTGCCGTCCGGCCCGGTCACGGCGGCGACCCCGAGATACACGTCGGGCGCGAGCCTGCGGTTGAGGTCGACCTCGCGGCGGCACACCCGCTCGCGGACCGCTGGATCGGTGAAATCGAGAAAGCCGAGGTCCACCGGCTTCTTGAGCTTCCAGGCGCGGTCGCCGGCGAAGAAAACCGCACCGCTGTGCGTTTCCCGGACTGCTGCCCACGGTTGAGTTCCGGTCATGCCGATCACCCTCGCGGGGCGCGCGGGCCGGCGGGAAGGGCGCTTGGTCCTCTCGCCGGTGCCGTTGGGCCCGGCCCGCGACTCGGTGACCTTGGTCCCTGCCTCCGGTGGCTTGCGGCCGAAGCGCGGAAGGGGCTCGCCGCGATTAGCTGTCCTCGCCCGGAATGACAGGAGTGACCGCGATGCAGAAGACAGCCGCTGCGACCGGCCGCCGACCCGGCGAGTGGACGCTCGCCGAAGCGGAGGTGCTGGGCCGCTCAGTCCTGCGCGCCCCCTCGGTGCACAACACGCAGCCATGGCGGGTCGAGCTGATCGACGGCGCCGTCCTGCTGCGCGAGCGCACCGACGTCGCGCTGCCGCACCACGACCCCCTCCGCCGTGACCTGGCGATGTCCTGCGGGACGGCGCTGGCGAACCTGGAACTGGCCGTGCGGGTCCTCGGCCGCCGGGCCAGGGTGAGCGTGCTGCCGGACCCGGAGCAGCCGGATGTCGTCGCCCGGGTCGGCGCCGCGGAGCCGCTGCCGCCGACCGACCAGGACCTGCAGCGTTACGGGGCGATCATGGTGCGGCGCAGCCACCGCGGGGCGTTCACCGGCTTGCCGGTCGGCACGGCGCAGACCGCGCGGGTCCTCCGGGCCGCTGTGACGACCGGGGTCGAGGCGACGCGGATGGGCGGAATGGACCGGTTGGCCAAGCTCTTCGAGCACGCGGCGCGCGCCCTCCAGGACGACGGCGCCTACCAACGCGAACTCGCGCTGTGGACGATCCGGGACGAGGCCGCGCACCGGCACGGCGCGGGCATGCGCTTCTCCGCGCTGCCGCCCGGCGAACTGCCGTGGGCCGGACTGGTGCGCCGGGCGACCGTCGTACCCGACCCGGTCGTGCTGCGCGAACGGCTGGAGGCCGAAACGGTGCTGCTGTTCACGACGGCCGACGACGCGCGGATCGACCACATCCGTGCCGGTTACGCATTGGAGCGAAGCTGGCTCGAAGGGGTCACCCTCGGCCTGGCGGGCGCGGTGCTGACGCAGCCGCTGCGAGTGCCCGAGGTGCGCTCGGCGCTGTGCGAGGACTACCAGCTGTCCGGTTTCCCGCAAGCGCTGCTGCGGCTGGGGCGTTCGACCAGGGTGACGCCGGCGAGCCTGCGCCGCGGCGTGGCCGAGGTTCTCGGCGGGAAATGGCGGGAGCGGTGATGGAGACGAGTCCGGTTCTGGTCGGCGTCGACGGGAGCGAGTCCGGCGCGGCGGCTGCCCGGTGGGCCGCGCGCGAGGCGGTTCTGCGGAACGCTCCGCTGACTGTCCTGACCGCGTTCGGTTTCGCGGACGGCAGCTTCGCCGTCGGACGGTACCCGCCGGCGGATTGGCTGAAGGCGCAGGAAGCCGTCGCGGAGCAGCTGTTGCGCACCGTCCGGGAGGACCTCGCGGAGGTCGAGCCGGGGGCACGGATCGCGTTCGAGACGAGCCCCGCGGGTCCCGAGGTCGCGCTGCGGGAAGCCTCGGCGAAAGCGCGATTGCTGGTGCTGGGGGAACCGACCGGCACGCTGTCCGGGCTGCTCGCGGGCTCGCCGGACATCGACCTGGCCGCGCACGCGCACTGTCCGGTCGTAGTCGTCCGAGGCACCGTCCGGGCGAAAGGACCGGTCGTCGTCGGTGTCGACGGAAGCCCGCTCAGCGACGCGGCGATCGCCTGCGCGTTCGAGGAAGCCGCGGTGCACGGCGTACCCCTGGTCGCGCTGCACACGTGGCTCGACGGAGACCGCACCCGGCTGTTCGGCAACCGCGATTTTCCTTTCGAGGCAGGGGAAGCTGAGCACCGGCTGCTGGCGCAACAGCTGGCCGGGTACCGCGCGCGGTACCCGGACGTGGCCGTCGAACAGGTCGTAGAGCAGGACCGGCCGCGCGACCGGCTGATCGAGTGGAGCACCCGCGCCTCGCTGGTGGTGCTGGGCAGCCGTGGCCGGGGCGGGTTCACCGGCATGGTTCTCGGCTCGACGAGCCACGCGCTGCTGCACCACGCCGGATGCCCGGTGCTGGTCGTCCGGGCCGAAGAGAAGCTATGACGGCGTTGCCGGCGCTGAGATCCCTCTTCGGCAGGGCGCGGGCCGCCCTGCTTCCGGCTGAGGCCCGCGCGGTCCTGCGCGATCATCTCACGTACCTGAGTCCCGAAAAGCTCGTTCGGCTGACCGGTGCCGTCAAGGACGTGACGAGAACCGGCGTTCCGGGCGATCTGCTGGAGTTCGGGATCGCGCTCGGCGGCTCGTCGGTGCTGCTGGCGCGCCACGCCACACCCGAGCGGCAGTTCCACGGCTTCGATGTGTTCGCCCGGATCCCGGAGCCGACGTCGGCCAAGGACGACGCGGAATCCAAGCGGCGTTACCGAGTGATCGCGGACGGCGAGTCCCCTGGCATCGGCGGAGATCTCTATTACGGCTACCGCACGGACCTCTACGAGCGGGTGTGCGCGACTTTCGCCCGCTACGGCCGTCCGGTGGACGAGCAACGGATCTTCCTGCACCGGGGACTGTTCGAGGAAACCTGGCCCGGCTATACCCGCGGCGCCATCGCTTTCGCGCATATCGACTGCGACTGGTACGACCCGGTTCGCTTCTGCCTCAACGCGGTCCTGCCGCGCCTTTCGCCGGGCGCGACGCTGATCCTCGACGACTATCACGATTACGGCGGTTGCCGGACCGCGGTGGACGAGTTCCTGGAGGAGAACAGCGGCGCCTTCGCCGTGGACGACGGCCCCAACCTCAAGCTGCGGTTGCTCGCCCGGATCTGACGCGCGGCTCCTGAGGACATTGGTCCTTCGCACCGGTGACCCCGGACCGGCGTGCCAGTGCGGTCCTGATGCCTATTTTCAAGGCAGCACAAGGCGAAGCGGGCACAGGACTACGGAGGAATGATGAAGACGATCACGACACCGGTTTCCGAGGTGATGACGGCCCGCCCGGTGTGCGTGCGGGCCGAGACGCCGGTGAAGGAAATCGCCGCGATGCTGGCGCGGGAAGGGATCAGCGCGGTCGCGGTGGTCGACCACACCGGGGCGCTCGTCGGCGTGGTGTCCGAAAAGGACTTGCTGCCGGTGGTGCGGGGCGGCCAGTTCCGGTGGTGGCGCCGCAGGGAAGCACGGAAAGCCGGGGGACGCAGCGCGCGCGAGGTGATGACGAGTCCGGTCGTCACCGTCGCCGAGGACGACACCGTGTCCGCGGTGGCGGCCAAGCTGGAGAAAACCGGGCTGCGGCGGTTGTTCGTCGTGCGGGACGGCCGTCCGGCGGGGGTCGTCGCCCGGCGCGACGTCCTGCGCTCGCTGACCCGGCCGGACTCCGAGATCGAGCGCGACGTGGTGACCGGCGTTCTGTACGAGACGCTGCACCTCGGCCCGGACCGGGCGCGCGCGATGGTGCACGCCGGAGTGGTCACCGTCGCCGGCCGGGTCGAGCGGCGCAGCGAGATCGCCCCGGTCACCCGGCTGATCGAAGCGGTTCCCGGCGTGGTCGCGGTCAGCAACGGCCTCGACTACGTGTGGGACGACATCGCCTGACGCGGATGACAGGCAAACGTGGCGCCGCCCGGCTTCCCCGGGCGGTCTACGAGGCGGAGCTGGCCCGGCTCCAGATCGAACTGGTGAAGCTGCAGGAATGGGTGCGCCACGAAGGCGCGCGGCTCGTCGTGGTGTTCGAGGGACGGGACGCGGCGGGCAAGGGCAGCGCGATCAAACGCTTCACCGAGCACCTGAACCCCCGCGTGGTGCGGATCGCCGCGCTGCCGCGGCCCACCGGCAGGGAGACCACGCAGTGGTACTTCCAGCGCTACGTCGCGCAGCTGCCCGCGGCCGGGGAGATCGTGCTTTTCGACCGCAGCTGGTACAACCGCGCGGGCGTCGAGCGGGTGCTCGGGTTCTGCACTCCCGAGCAGTACCAGCGGTTCCTGCGGCAGTGCCCGATCTTCGAGCGGCTGCTGGTCGAGGACGGCCTGCTGCTGCGCAAGTACTGGTTCTCGGTGAGCCGCGGCGAGCAGGAACGGCGGTTCCGCGCGCGGATCGAGGATCCGCTCCGCCGCTGGAAACTGTCCACAGTGGACCTGGAATCGGTGCCGAGGTGGGACGACTACTCGCGCGCCAAGGACGACATGTTCGTGCACACCGACACCCCGGATTCCCCGTGGTACGTCGTGGACGGCGACGAGAAACGGCGCGGCAGGCTCAACATGATCGCGCACCTGCTCGCCAGCGTCCCCTACCGGGAGATCCCGCCCCCGCCGGTGAAGCTGCCGCCGCGTTCGCACGGCTCCGGTTACGCGCGGACCGACCGGCGCTTGCTGCGCGAGGTGCCGGACCACGCGGCGACGTTGGGGAAACAGCATTCCGCTTTCGTCACAGAGGGAAGGGACTTCGGGCTCTGACCCGCACCGCCCGCCGCGGGCGATCGTGGAAGGGGCCGCCGGAACCGGCGGCGGGACGGGAGGCTAGCGGTGACCGCGAACAAACCCGAGAGCGTGGTGCTCGCCGGGATCGACGAATCGGAGACGGCCCTGGCTCCGGTCCGCTGGGCGGCGGCAGAGGCGAGGCGGCGCGATTGCCGGCTTGAGCTCTTCCACGCCGGGATCGGCGAGACGGTTGACGTTTCCGGGAAAGTCGCGGCGCAGAAAGCGCACGA
The DNA here is from genome assembly GCF_053611505.1 of Amycolatopsis sp. NPDC054798. Taxonomy (NCBI): domain Bacteria; kingdom Bacillati; phylum Actinomycetota; class Actinomycetes; order Pseudonocardiales; family Pseudonocardiaceae; genus Amycolatopsis; species Amycolatopsis sp. NPDC054798. The sequence continues at coordinate 84,693 of NZ_JBSHAM010000034.1, forward strand.
GCTATTCGGGCGCGCGCACCGCTGGCTGAGCCGGGCCGCGCAGGTGGCCGAGGAAGCGGCGCCGGGCGTGCGGACCCAGCTGGTCGCCCGGATCGGGTTCGCGGCGGATCTGCTGATCGAGCTTTCACGGTCGGCGTCGCTGATCGTGCTCGGTTCGCACGGGCTCGGCGGGTTGCGCGGCGCGGCGATCGGTTCGGTCGCCCTGCGGGTCGCGGCGAGCGCGTCCTGTCCGGTGGTGGTCGTGCGCGGGCGCGCGGCGGCAGGCGGCGCGGTCGTGGCCGGGGTGTCCGGTGCGGACAGTGCCGACGATGACGACCGCGTCCTGGAATTCGCGTTCGACGCGGCGGCGAGCAGGCAGGTCCCGCTCGTCGCGGTGCGTGCCTGGCACGGGGCGCTGTTCGACGAGCCCGGGCAAGCCGAGGCGGAGGACCGCGCGCTGCGCGAGCGGATCGCCGCGTGGGCGGAGAAATACCCCTCGGTCGAGGTCAGTGCGCGGGCGGTGCGGGAACGCTCGGCCGCTCGGGCGCTGATGGCGGTCGAGGGCGCGCAGCTCGTCGTGATCGGAAGCCGCGGCCGCGGACCGGTCGCGGGCGGGCTGCTCGGGTCCACCGGGAACCGGCTGCTGGCGCATTCGGCGTGCCCGGTCGCGGTGGTGCACTGAGCCGCCGTTCCAACGAGGAGCGAGGAGAAAGCCGTGCGAGCACGGGACATCATGACCCGGCCGGTTGTCCGGGTCGGACCGGGAACGCCGGTCCGCGAAGCGATCGCGCTGCTGACCGAACACTGTGTCGCGGCGCTGCCGGTGGTCGACGAGGGCAACCGGGTCGTCGGCGTCTTCACCGAGGCGGACGCGCTGGCCGGGGTGCTGACCGGCGAACCGGTCGCCCCGGACCTGCGGGTGGACGCCGTCATGACCAAATCGGTCGACACCGTCGGGCTCGACGCCGACGGCAGCGAGATCGCCGCGCGGATGCTCCTCGACCGGTTGCGCAGCGTGCCGGTGGTCGACGAGGGCGGGCTCGCCGGGATCGTCAGCCGGCGCGACCTGCTGGCTCCGCTGGTCCGCCGCGACGACGCGATCGTCTCCCGGCTGCGCGCGCTGCTGAGCGACTACGCCGGGCACCGGGACCGGTGGGACGTGTCCGTCGCCGGCGGAATGGTGACCATCCGCGGCGCATTCGCCGACGAAGCAGAGCGCCGTCTTGTCACCGCGCTCGCGCGCACCGTAGAAGGCGTGTTCTCAGTAGAGCTTTCCGCGCCGCGATGAGCGCCGGGAACTTCGGACCCAGGAGGAGAAATGCACGCACAGCCCGGTGACTGGCTGGTGGTGAAGGGCGTCCGGGTGGACCTCCCGGAACAGCGCGGCCGGATCGTCGCGACCGGCGAACCGGACGGACGGCCGCCGTTCACGGTGCGCTGGCTCGCCGACGACCACGTCTCGACGATTTTCCCCGGACCGGACGCGATCGTGCTCACCGAAGCCGAGATGTCCGCACAGGACGAGAACGAACGCGAACGGTTCGAACGGCTGCGCGCGCTGCGGCGGGCCAGGAGAGGAGCACATGATGCCCGGACCTGACGAAAGCGTGGTGATGGCCGGAGTCGACGGTTCGACGTCGGCGCGCAACGCCGCCGTCTGGGCGGCCGGGGAAGCAGAACACCGCGGCGCGCTGCTGCGGCTCGTTCAGGCCTACTCGATCCCGTCGCCGGGCATCACCGGGCCGTTCGCGACCGGGGTGCGCAGCGGATTCCAGGGCCAGGCGGAGAAGTGGCTCGACGAAGCCGAGGCCGCGGTGCGGGAAGCGCGGCCCGGGGTGCGGATCGAGCGCGTCGTCGCCGAAGGGAACCCGGTCGCCGTGCTGCTGCGGGAAAGCCGCGGCGCCGAGCTGGCGGTGCTGGGTTCGCGCGGGCTGGGCGGGTTCACCGGCCTGCTGGTCGGCTCGACCGCGGTCGCGCTGGCGGCGCACGCTCCGTGCCCGGTCGTGGTCGTGCGCGGCCGGATGCCGGACGACGTCCCGTCCCCGGCCGGACCGGTCGTGGTCGGGCTGGACGGCTCGTCCGACAGCGACGACGCGCTCGGATTCGCCTGCGCCGAGGCGATCGCGCGGAAAACCTCGCTCACGGCCGTGCACACCTGGAACGAGCTGAGCCCGGACGGGACGTTGCATGCCATGGACGTCATGCCGGACGAGGTGGCCGCGGGCGAGCGCTGCCGGGTCGAGGGCCAGCTCGCGCTGTGGCGGGAGAAATACCCGAAACTGCGGATCGACGTCGAGATCGTGCGCGGGCGGCCGGTGCGCACCCTGCTGGAGTTCGGCGAAAACGCTCAGCTGGTGGTGGTCGGCAGCCGCGGGCGGGGCGGGTTCGCCGGGATGCTTCTCGGCTCGACGAGCCAGGCCCTGCTCGTGCACTCGACCTGCCCGGTGGCGGTCGTCCGGCCGAGGAGCCTGCCGTGACCACGGCGCGCGGCCGGACCGCGCTACGGGTGCTGGCGACGTACGAGACGGTATTCGCGGCCGCCGCGCTGGTCGGCGGTATCTGCCTGATGACCGGCGCGCCCGGGTTCCGGCTGCCGGTCGCGGCGCTCGGGCCGCTCGGGCTGTCCAGCTGGCAGCTGCCCGGGCTTGCGCTGGTGCTCGCGATCGGCGGCACGCTCAGCTGGGCCGCGCTGGCTGCGTGGCGCAGAGATCCGGAGGCGCATTGGTTCGGGTACGCCGCGAGCATCGTGCTCGCCGGCTGGCTCGCGATCCAGTTCGCGGTGCTGGGCTTCGGCGAACCGGTGCAGTGGGTCACGCTCAGCCTGGCCGTGCTGCTGGTCCTGCTGAGCAGGCTCGCGCAGCGGGCGGGTCCGTCATGACCCGCGCGGCGCGGCCGGTGACGTACTACGACACGACCGGTCAGCGGTTGCGGCGGCACGGGATGGCGATCAGCCGCGCAGGCAGCGAATGGCAGCTGGACGTGGGCGACGGCCGGGGTTGCCGCGTTGAGGCCCCCGGCGTGGCGGAGGTGCCGCACGAGCTGTCGCGGCTGGTCCGCGCGTACACCCGGGACATGGACCTGGTGCCGATGCCCAGGAAGGCCGACGACGCCCGGGGCACTGGCACAGAGTCCGGTACGGCGCGGCAGATGGTGCTCAGCTACCTGGAACGCCAGATCGAGGCGCTCGCGCGCGCCGATCTCGCGGTGCGGCTGGGCGAACCCGGCGGGGTGCACGACCTCCGGGTCGCCGCCCGGCGGATCCGCGCCACGCTCCAAACTTTCGCGCCGGTTCTCGGGGGACGGCTCGCGAGGAGATTCCGGGCGGCGTTGCGCTGGCTGGGCGCGAGCGTCGGACCAGCGCGGGACATCGAAGTGCAGCGGGCCCGGTTCTTCGCCGCGCTGGACAAGCTGCCGTCCGAGTCGGTTCCGGACGAGGTGCGCACCGGTGCCGAGCAGGTTTTCGCCGCGCAGGCGGAGGAAGCCGCCGCCGAATGCGCGATCGTGCTCGACTCGCCGCGGTACCTGCAACTGCTGAACGCGCTCGACGTGCTCCTGGTAGTGCTGCGTGAGCAAAGCCCTCGCGCACAAGGGAAACGCGCGCGGCGACCGGCGGCCAAGGTGCTTCCCGGCCTGGTTTGGGCCGTGGTCGCGGAAACCGATACCCGAGTCGGCGCGGTGCCGGACGGCCCCGAAGCCGTGCACGCGGTGCGCAAGAGCGTGAAGCGGCTCCGGTACGCCGTCGAGGCGGCGGGCCCTGCCCTGCCCGTCGACCGGGCGGAAGCAGTGAAGAGCTTGCGGGGCTTGCAGGAACTGCTCGGCGAATACCAGGACGCCGTCGTCGCGCAGGGCAGGCTGCGGGAGCTCGCGGAAGCGGGGGAGGGGACGAGGGTGCACGCCCTGGTCCGCGAGGCCGAGGTGCGCAACGCCGAACAGTGCGTCGAGGCGCTTCCCGCCGCGTGGCGGAAGGCGTACCGGCAGCTGGCCCCGTTGCGGCGCTGAGGACGTTGGTCCTTCGCGCCGGTGACTCCGGACCGGCGTGCCAGACCGGTCTCGTTGCCTATTTTCGAGGCAGCACAAGGAAAGGACGGACCCGATGCGCGCACGCGATCTGATGTCCGCACCGGTCGAGACGGTGCATGCGTGGACGCCGGCCAAGGAAGCGGCGGAAATTCTCTCCGAACACGGCTTCACCGCGCTGCCGGTGGTGGACGACGACGACCGGCTGGTCGGCATCGTGACCGAGGCCGACCTGATCCGCGGCCGGATCCCGGCCGACGCGCGGTCGGAGTACCGGCATCCGCACCACCCCGGTACGGCAGAAACGACCGTCGGCGCGGTGATGACGTCGCCCGCCACCGCGATGTCGTCCGGCACGGACCTCGCCGATCTGTGCCAGGCACTGGTGGACGCGCAGATCCGGGCGATGCCGATCGTCGACGGCAGCCGGCTGGTCGGCATCGTGACGCGCGGCGACGTCGTGCGCGTGCTCGCCAGGGAGGACACCGCGATCGCCGCGGACGTCCGCCACCGGCTGGAGATCTACGGCGGGACGGGCCGCTGGACGGTCGACGTGCACGACGGGATCGTGCGGATCGCCGACCGCTATGACGACGCAACCGATCGCCACGTCGCGACGCTGCTGGCACTGGCGGTGCCCGGCGTGGTCGGAGCGGACACCGTGTCCGCGGAACAGGAAGTGGGACGATGACTGACCGGAATCGCACGGTGCTCGTCGGGATCGACGGCTCGGAGGGCTCCGCGGAAGCGGTCCGCTGGGCCGCTCAACTCGCCTCGGGCCGGGATTTTGAACTGGAGCTCGTGCATTGCCTGCAGCTGGCCGGGCTGGTCTACGGCGGCGGCCTCGCCGGCAGCGCGGTGCTTTTCGAAGGCATCCAGCAGGACGGGGAACGCATCGCGGCCGAGGCACGCGAACTGGCGTTGTCCGTGGACCCCTCGCTCGAGGTCCGCAGCGAAGTGTTCACCGATTCCGCGCCCGCCCTGCTGATCGACCGCTCCAAGAAGGCCCGGATGGTCGTGCTCGGCCGCACCGGGACCGGCGGTTTCACCGGCATGCTGGTCGGGGCGACGACCGCGGCGGTGGTGAGCCACGCCGGCTGTCCGGTGGCGGTGGTCCGCGGACGCCACGGAGACGGCCCGGTTCCGCAGGACGGCCCGGTGGTGGTCGGCGTCGACGGCAGCCCGAACAGCGAAGCGGCGATCGCGGCGGCGTTCGAGGAGGCCAGCTTCCGGAAGGTCCCGCTCGTGGCGGTGCACGCCTGGGTCGACGTGGTCTACGACTCGACCGACAGCACGGCGCGGCTCATGCCGCAGTGGGAAACCCTGCAGCCCACCGAGGAACGGCTGCTGGCGCAGCGGCTCGCGGGCTGGCAGGAGAAATACCCTGACGTCGAGGTGCGCCGGGAGCTGGTCCGCGACCGGCCGCGGCACGTGCTGCTCGACGAATCCGACCGGGCGCAGCTGCTGGTCGTCGGCAGCCGCGGGCGCGGCGGGTTCGCCGGGATGCTGCTGGGCTCGACCAGCCAGGCGCTGGTGCACCACTCCTCGTGCCCGGTGCTCGTCGTGCGTCCGGAGGCCAACCGGTGACGACGATCGACGCTCCCGCCGCGACGCTCACCGAAGCCGAACTGGCTCAGGTCGACGCCCAGTGGCGTGCCGCGAACTACCTCGCCGCGGGCCAGATCTACCTGATGAGCAATCCGCTGCTGCGGGAACCACTGGAGCCGGGGCAGGTCAAGCCCCGGCTCCTCGGGCACTGGGGCACCTCGCCCGGCCTGAACTTCGTCTACGCCCACCTCAACCGCGCGATACTGGCGCACGACCTCGACGCGATGTTCGTGACCGGACCGGGGCACGGCGGGCCGGCGCTGCTGGCGAGCACGTGGCTTGAAGGCAGCTATTCGGAGCTGTGGCCGGAGGTTTCCCGGGACGCCGAGGGGATGGACCGGCTGTTCCGGCAGTTCTCGTTCCCCGGCGGCGTGCCGAGCCACGTGTCCCCGCACGTTCCCGGGTCGATCCACGAGGGCGGCGAACTGGGGTACTCGCTCGCGCACGCGTTCGGCGCCGCGTTCGACAACCCGGGCCTGCTCGTCGCGTGCGTCGTCGGCGACGGCGAGGCGGAAACCGGTCCGCTGGCGACGAGCTGGCAGGCGAGCCGGTTCCTCGACCCGCGCCGCGACGGCGCGGTGCTGCCGATCCTGCACCTGAACGGCTACAAGATCGCGAATCCGACCGTGCTGTCCCGGATCCCGCCGTCCGAATTGGACTCGCTGCTGCGCGGAGCCGGCTGGGACCCGGTGTACGTCGAGGGCGACGAGCCGGTGGCGATGCACCAGGCGATGGCCGCCGCGCTGGACGCGGTGGTCGCCGATCTCGCCCTGCTCCGCCGCGACGGCGCGGGGGCGTGGCCGATGATCGTGCTCCGGTCGCCGAAGGGCTGGACCGGACCGGCCACAGTGGACGGTCAGCGGGTCGAGGGGACCTGGCGGGCGCACCAGGTCCCGCTGACCCGCGTCCGGGAGGACCCGGAGCACCTGCGGCAGCTGGAAAACTGGCTGCGGTCCTACCGGCCGGAAGAACTGTTCGACGCCGTCGGCCGCCCGACCGCGGCGGTCACCGCGCTGATCCCGGGCGGCACGCGAAGGATGGGCGCGAACCCGCACGCGAACGGCGGCGTACTGCTGCGTCCGCTCTCGCTGCCGCCGGTCGCCGAGCACGCCGCGCTGGTCACGGCGGCGGGGCAGAGCGTTTCGGAGCCGACCCGGGCGCTGGGCCGATTCCTGCGGGAAGTGTTCCGCCGCAACGCCGAACGCGCGAACTTCCGCCTGTTCGGGCCGGACGAGACCGCGTCGAACCGCCTCGACGCGGTGTACGACGTGACCGCGAAGACCTGGGAACTGCCGCCCGGCCCGCCCGAAGACCACCTCGCGCCGGACGGGCGCGTCATGGAAGTGCTCTCGGAACACCTGTGCCAGGGCTGGCTCGAGGGTTACCTGCTGAGCGGCCGGCACGGGCTGTTCTCGTGCTACGAGGCGTTCGCGCACATCGTGGACTCGATGGTCAACCAGCACATCAAATGGCTGCGCGTGCACCGCGAGATCCCGTGGCGGCGGCCGGTGGCGTCGCTGAACTACCTGCTGACCTCGCACGTCTGGCGGCAGGACCACAACGGTTTCTCCCACCAGGACCCGGGTTTCGTGGACCACGTGGCGAACAAGGCCCCGGAGGTCGTGCGGGTGTACTTCCCGCCGGACACCAACACGCTCCTGGAGGTCGCCGCGCACTGCCTGCGCAGCCGGGACCTGGTCAACGTGGTGGTCGCGGGCAAGAACGAGACGCCGGACTGGCTCGACGCGGAGGAAGCCGCGCTGCATTGCGCACAGGGCCTGGGCATCTGGGAATGGGCCAGCACGCACGCCGACCGCGAGCCGGACGTCGTGCTCGCGTGCGCGGGCGACGCCCCGACCCTGGAAATCCTCGCGGCGGCGGCGATCCTGCGCGAGGAACTGCCCGAACTGGCGGTCCGGGTGGTGAACGTCGTGGACCTGATGCGGCTGCAGCCGGAAGCGGAACACCCGCACGGCCTGAGCGATCGGGAGTTCGACGCGCTGTTCACCCCGGACCGTCCGGTGATCTTCGCCTACCACGGGTACCCGTGGCTGATCCACCGGCTGGCCTACCGCCGGACGAACCACGCCGGGCTCCATGTCCGCGGCTACACCGAGCACGGCACCACGACCACGCCGTTCGACATGCTGGTGCGCAACCGGATGGACCGGTTCCAGCTGGTCATCGACGTGCTGGACCGGGTGCCGGGCCTGCTCGCCACGACCGGTCCGCTGCGCCAGCGGATGACCCGGGCGCAGGAAGTGCACCGGCATTGGATCATCGAGCACGGGGAGGATCTGCCGGAGGTGCGGGAGTGGCGGTGGCCTGGGCGGTGATCGCTCGGGGTTGAGCTGGAGGAGCGGGTGTGCGGGGTTCCGCACACCCGCTCTTTCGGGTTCCGGAGGGCGGGAAACCAGCTTCCGAGGCCATCTCCGCGGGGGTGTTCCCCCGCCAAGCGCGGTGATTCACGGCAGAACCGGCTGGGGGGCGAGAGAAATCGGATACGGCGCAGCGGATCTTCGGGATTCCCGCCGCGCCGGTGGGCCATGCCCTCCGCTGCACCCCTAGGTGCGCGGGTCGTCCCGCACCCGCCTTTCGTTCTCCGGACACGTGTGCCGCCGGAACGGGGGCCGGGGGTGTGCGGGAGGCGGCTGGTCCGTGAGGGGACCCCTGAGG
>NZ_JBSHAM010000035.1:0-89926 GCF_053611505.1 Amycolatopsis sp. NPDC054798
GAGGGAATCAGATTCCCTCAGGGGTCCCCTCACGGACCGCGAACTTGCGGCCGGGTCCGGGCCAGGCAGGGCAAGTCAGGTCAGGGTCGCGCGGAGGGCGAGGATCAGCTCGAACCGGTCGTCCGGATCCCACAGCCGTCCCTCGAACATCGCTTCCAGCTCCTGGGCGCGAGCGCGGACGGTCTGCGGATGGATCGCCAGCCGGTCCGCCACCTCGCGGACGTTGCCGCGCGTTTCCAGCCAGGCGAGCAACGTCCTCGCCAGCCGGCTGTGCTGCTTCGAGGTCAGCTCGGCCAGCGGGGCCAGCCGTCGGCGGGAGACGTTCGCCGGGAGCAGCGGGTCCTTGTGCAGCAACAGCGTCGAGAGATGATCCGCGCACCAGGTCAGCGGCTCGTCCGGAAGCGCGTGGGCGGCGACCAGCTGCAACGCCTCTCGCGCCGCCGTGAGCGAGCGGCCCGCCCGGGGCGGCGGCACCGGCGGCCCGACTGCCGCCCGATGACCTGACAACGCGGCGGCGAGCGCGCCCCGTTCCTCGGGCATCGCCAGCAACAGCCGTGGCGCGGCGTCGTCGAGGTCTTCGAGAGCGTCGAGCCCCGTGATGTCCGCCGGTCCTTCGAGGGCGACCGCCACCAGCCGGTGCGGCAACGGCCACGCGGCGTCCGCAGCGGCTTCTTCGAGGGTTTGGGTGGGGGTCGGCGGGTCGGAGAGCAGCAGGTCGAGCAACCGCCGACGGCGGCGTTCCCGCGCACCCGTCGCCCGGGCCCGCGCGGCCGCGTGCCCTTCCACCGACAACGCCGACAGCTCGTCGATGTAGGCGAAGATCGCTTCAGCCAGCAGGCACAGCGTCGCCGACGGCACCCCGGCGCGCGTGCCCACTTCGGCCATTCGCCGCCAGGTCACGCGCGCGCCGATCCGGTACGCCGCTTGGAGAACGTCGAGATTGCGGCCCTGCTCGAACTCGTGCACGCCCAGTTCGACGAACACCTTCCGGCGCTCGTCCGAAACCGCGCCGCCCGAAGCGATCCGTTCGACGAACTGCAGGATCGCCGTCTGCACGCCGCCGCGCAGCGCTTTGCCGAACGCGCCGTCGAGCGGCTGCGCGTAACCCGGGACGGTGCGCTGGATTTCGCGCAGCACGTCGTCGGCGACGTCCAGCAGCCGGGGCCGGAACACCGCGGCCAGCTCGCGGGGGAGCATCGCCCACAGCCGCCCCGGCCGTCCGTCTCCGCTCAGCATCGGTCCGAAGGCTGTCTCGCCGGACAGTCCTGTCACATGCCTCACCACTTCGCTGGGATGACGGCGGGGGTCAGGAGCCGAGCAGCGCTTCCGCGCGCAGCGCGATCTCCAGGTCGAGCCGGTCGTCAGCGTTGTCGAGCCGGTCGCCGAACAGTTCGGTGAGCTGGTGCATGCGGTACCGGACGGTTTGCGGGTGCACCTTGAGGATCTTCGCGATCTCGGGCGCGCTGCCGCGCGACTGCAGCCAGATCAGCAGCGTTTCGCCGAGCCGTGCGCGCTGTTTGGGGGTGAGGTCGTTGAACGGCTCCAGACTGCGCTCGCACAGTTCGCGGACCAGGAATTCGTCGGCGAGCAGCCACAGCGTCGACAGGTGGTCCGTGCAGTGCGTCACCGGTGCGTCCGGCAGCACACCGCGCTGGACGAGCCGCAGCGTCCGGCGCGCCCAGAGCAGCGAGCGGGGCGCGTCGGTGAGCCGGACGGAGGGGCCGAGCACCGCACGCCAGCCGGGCAGCCGCTCGGCGAGATCGGCCAGCTGCTCGTCCGGGGCTCCGGCGACCAGGCACGGTTCGCTGCCTTCGAGGTCGACGAGGACGTCCGGGTGCAGGTCAGGCGTGACGAGGCGGTGCTGGCCGGAGCGCGGCTCAAGAGCGACGACCGTGACCTCGTCCGGCAGCGCCCACTGCGCGGCGGCGGCCTGCGCCGCGATGGCCTGCGGCGCGGACGGCGGGTCGGCGAGCAGCAGGTCGAGCAGCCGGCGCCGGCGGCGGGCCAGGTTCCCGGCCGCCCGGGTCTGTGCCGCGGTGTAGCCCTCGATCGACAGCGCGGAGATCTCGTCCACGTAGGCGAAAATGGCTTCGGCTCCGGTGCACAGCGTCTCCGCGGGGAGCCCGGCGGTCTGCCCGAACTCCGCGATGTGCCGCCACGCCACCCGTCCGCCGACGCGGTAAGCGGTTTGCAGGCAGTCGAGGCTGCGGCCCTCGGCGAACTCGATCTTGCCGAGATTGCGGAAGATCGCGGTCCAGCCGGCCGAGGGCGCGGCGGCGGGCACGCCCACGCTGTCGAGGCACTGCAGGATCGCGTGCCGGACCCCCTGCGTGATGACCTGCCCGAACGCGCCTTCGATCGGCTGGCGGTACTCCGGCACCGCCAGCTGCACCTCGCGCAGGATGGCCTTCGCCAGCGGGTCGACCCTCGGCGCGAAACGGGTCGCCAGTTCCCGCGGGAGCGACGCCCACAGCCCGAGCGCGCTCGACGCGCGGACGGGCCGGGTTTCCGCGGAGATCCGGGGGACAGGCGGGCGGACTGGTCCGTCCGCCCCGGACTGCGGCCGGACGGACGGCCCGAAAAGGCGTTCGCTGGAATACGGCCGGTAGCCCCGCAGTGCGGGACGGGCGAATCCGGAGTCCACGTCGGTCATGTTTTTATCCTTGCTGGCAACAAAACCGGCCTCTTCGCGGTCGAAGCCGATCCAGATTTTGTGGCACAGGCAACATAATTTCACCGGAACTGCACTGTCAACGGGCCGGTGGCGGACGCATCCATCCCCCGTCAGGACTACACCCGAACGGGTGGAATGGAGTGGGCGCGGGTGATATCTCCGCGGCCGCCGGATGCTACGCGGATGACAATTTTCCGGCGGGCGTTTTCGTGTCGCCGACCGCCGCCTCGAGGCGGGCGGCCACATCGTCGAGGGTGAGCCGGGCGGGCGCGGCCCCGGTGACGAACTCGTTCAGCAGCACGCAAAAACCGTCCGGATCGGACACATGTGGAAAGTGTTTCGCGTTTTCCCGCACGATCAGCCTGCTGTCCGGCAGCAGTTCGGCGGTCCGGTGCGCGTGCGCGACCGGGATGAGCGGGTCGCGTGCGCCCCACACCAGCAGCATCGGCACCGATTCGGCCAGGTACAGCTTCTCCGCGGCGCTCGCGCGCTGGCCGCGCAGGTCGAGCAGGCTGCCCGCGATGGACAGGAACGCCCGCCGCCGCGCCGGATCGGCCAGCGACCCGAAATGCCGGGCCAATTCCCGTGTTTCAGTTTTCAACGAACCGCCCAGGAGACGGCCGAGCCGGGCCGCCCCGCGGGCGAGCGAGAGCGTCGGCCGGTTGACAGTCAGCGCGAGAACGGCGGACGCGCCGGGCAACGCGGCGGCACGGAGCGCCAAGCTCACTTCTGGGCCGAGCCCGGCACTGCTGACCAGCACCAGCCGGTCGCACATTTCCGGGAACTGGTAGGCGAACTGCATCGCGATGCCGCCGCCGAGCGAGTGGCCCGCGACGGTGGCGTGCCGGATGCCGGACACCGCGAGCACGTCGCGCACGATGCTCGCCATCGCGCCGAGGCCGTAGTCCGCGCGAGGCGCGTCCGAACCGCCGTGCCCGGGCAGGTCCAGCGCCAGCACGCGCTGATTTTCGAGTGCCGGGCAGCGCTCGAAAACCGGCGTCCAGGTTTCGATGCTGCCCGCGATCCCGTGCAGCAGCACGATCGCTTCGTCGCCGGTGTCCGCGGCGGGCCGGTATTCGCGCAGCCGGATCCGGCGGCCGTGCAGGGTGCGGAGGTAGGTGTCGAGTGTCATCGGAAGCCTTTCTCGGGAATCCGAAATTAGGGCAGCCGGCTTCTCGCGCGCGCTGTGGCAAACGCCACTTTCCGGGAATCCGGGACGCGAGTGACAGGAAAGGAAAGGAAAAAGTGGGCGCGCGTGCGAGTTTTCCGTGCGGGCGCTACGGCTTGTCGACATGGCGGTGGCACCCGGGTCATCCTCGACGCATGGTCGCAATGAAGCACCGGACGCGCTGATGTCGTGCCGCGCGACGATCCATTTCGCCCGCCTAGGGCACAGCTCGCCTCCGCCGCGACCGGCACGCGGGTCGTGGCGGAGGGTGCTGCCGATGCCGGTGAGCCAGCTGCCGTGCGGGGCGGACAGCCGGTTGCCTCGGACGGCAGCTGCGCGGCCGCTCCGTCAGGCGATCCTCCGGTACTGGCACGGCTGCGCGCGGCGGTCGTCCCGGCGCGGAGTGGCGGTGCCGGTGTCGAGCGCCGCGACGTCCATGTCAGTTCCTGGTGGTGTGGCGGCGGTGCCGGTGGGGAGCGGTGCGATGGCCGGGCCGGTTCCGAGCGCCACGGCGGCAGTTGCGGTTCCGAACGGCGCGCCAGCGGTGCCGGTTCCGAGCGCCGCGAAGGCGATGCCCGCGGTCAGTTCTCCGGCGGCCGATGCGCGCGCATGAGGCGCTGTGCGCGCAGAGCCAGCTGCATGCCGAGACGGTCGTCGGCGTCCTTGAGGCGGTCGCCGAACAGCCCCTCCAGCTGCCGCAGCCGGTTGCGCACCGTCTGCGGGTGCACGCCGAGCCGCTGGGCGATTTCCGGTGCGCCGCCGCGGGTTTCGAGCCAGGCCAGCAGGGTCTCGCTGAGCCGTTCGCGTTGTTTGGCGCTGAGCGAAGCGAACGGGTCGAGGCTCTGCCTGGCCAGTTCGGCGGCGAGGAAGTCCTCGGCGAGCAGCCAGAGCGTGGCCAGGTGGTCGCGGCACCAGATGACCGGGCCGGGCGTCTCCGGCCCGGACAGCTGCAGTGCCCGGCGCGCGGTGCGCAACGCGGCCGGTGCGTCGGCCAGCGGCACGGTCGGCGACACCGCGGCCCGCCAGCCGGCGGGCAGCGCCGCCAGCGACGTCAGGTCGGCGTCCGGATCTCTGGCGAGCAGATGCGGCTCGGCGCTGTCGAGGTCGGCCAGCACGCTGTCGCCGAGCAGGCCGGCCGGGAGGTCGCGGGCGCCGGGACCACGCTCGAGCGCGACCATCGCGGCCGTTTCGGGCAGTGCCCAGCCCGCCCCGCTCGCCAGTTCGGCGATGCTGCTCGCCGCGCCTTCGGGAGCCTGGACGATCAGCTCCAGCAGCCTTCGCCGCCGTCCCGGAACAGCGCCCGCGGCGTCGGCCTGCGCCTGCTGGTAGCCGGCGATCGCGGTGGCGCACAGCTCGTCGACGTAAGCGAAGATGGCTTCCGCGCCGACCGAGATGACGGCCGGGTCGACGCCCGCGTTGAGCACGGCGGGGTGCATCGCCCGCCAGGCGACCCTGGCCCCGGTCGTGGCGGTGTCCTGGAGTGCGTCGAGGTTGCGGCCTTCGGCGAACTCGACGCGGCCGCGCTCGCGGTAGAACTCGATCCACTGCTCGTGCGGCAGGTCCGGGGCCCCCATCGAGTCGACGCAGTGCAGCACCGCGTACTCGACGCTTTTGACCAGTACCTTTCCGAAGACGCCCTTGAGCGGCTGGCGGTAGGCCGGGACCGTGCGCTGGGTTTCCTGGATCATCGCGGCCGCGGCGTGCGCGGCGTGCGGACGCAGGCACGCGCCGAGCGCGCGCGGCAGCGAGGCCAGCAGAGCGAAGCTGCGGTACTCGACCACGAATCCCCCTTCGAGGCGCTTGGGCGGCGGTGAGCGTAGCGGAAAGCGTGCGTCACTAAAAATCAACGAACGGTACCGGAAAGAGCGACGCCAACACGCGCTTTTGACACGGACGAGTGCGAGTTCTACGCTCCGTGGCAGCTGGTACCGGTTATTCCTGAACCGTCAATTTTCGAGTAAGGGATTAAATCGTCGTGCGCAGTTCCGTCGCCTCCGGCAGCTCCGTATGGGCCCGTCTCCCGCGCCGGCTCGGCGACGCGGTGCGCCCGCGGATCCCGGAGATCGCCAGGGCCTGCGTCGACGGCATCGCGGCCGAGGTCCCGGATTATTCCCCGTGCTTCGGCAGCGACCCCGGGCGCGCGGCCGCGATCGAGCAGACGCGGCGGGGGATCGAGCGGGACATCGACCGCGTAGGCGCCCCGGCGATGTGGCAGAGCGACCGGCTGGCCGATTTCCGCGACCACGGACGGGCGGCGTTCCGCGAGGGGCTCAGCCGGGAGTCGGTGCAGGCGGCGGTGCGCGTCGCGAGCCGGGTGATGTGGCGCTGGATCGCCGACATAGCCCAGGAAACCGGTCTGTCCGGCGACGTCGTCTACGGGATGGCCGAAGGCATGCTCGGCGACGTCGAGACGGCGATGGCGGCTGTCGCGGAGGGCTACAGCGCGGCCGAGGCGGCGGCGTCCGACGGCGGCGAGCGGAATCGCCGTGTGCTTCGCGCGGTGCTCAGCGGCCGTCCGCCTTCCGAATCGGACAGTCTGGTCGCGGGGGCCGGACCGCCGGTGCCCGCGCGCGTCGCGGCGGTGGCGTTCCGGGCGCTGCCGGGTGCGCCCAAGTTCCCGCCGGGACTGCTTCCGGAGCACGTCTTCGCGGATCCGTCAGGCGACCCGCCCGCGGCGCTCGCCGCCGACCCGGATGCGGAGCTGGCCGGACTCGACGGCCTGCCCGCGGGCTGGACTGCGGCAGTCGGCCCGCTGGTGCCGTCCGGTTTGGCTCCCGAGTCGTTCCGGGTCGCGCGCCGCGCCGCCGACCTGGCGTCCCGGGGGCTGCTGGACGCGCCGGGCCCGGTGGTGTGGTGCCGCGACCACGTGCCGGCGCTCCTGCTGCTCGCGGACGAGTTCCTGGCGGCGCAGCTGGCCGAGACGACGCTGGCCCCGCTCGCCGGGCTGCCCGAGCGGCGGCGGGGGCACTTGGCGGAGACGTTGCTGGTGTTGGTTCAGACCAGGGGGAGTGCCCCTGAGCTTGCGCGGGCGCTGGACCTGCATCCGCAAACGATTCGCGCCCGGTTGAAGACGCTCGCCGAGTTGTTCGGGGAGCGTTTGACCGATCCTGGCGAGCGGTTGCGGCTGGAGTTGGCGTTGCTGGCGGAACGTGCGCTTCCGGACCGGGAGTGAGTTGAGCGGCCCCGGTCCGGAAACACGCGTTACGCGGTAGCGGAAACCTTGTCCTGCCTAGGGAACTTCGGCGACCTGCTCGCTGCGCGACCCCGGAAGCCGTTCCGCGGCAAGCCCGGCTTCGCCGGTGCAGCGGATTCCGGTCCGCTGCACCGATCGCGGGAACACCCACCGCCGGTAACCGAACCACCGGAAGGCCGTACCCGCCAACGTGCCCAGCACCATCCCCGCGACGAAGTCCGCGATTTCCTGCGTCAGGTAGCCGACATGAGGCTCTTCGATCCGCAGGACGTACCGCGACGCCAGCAGCGGCACGAGGTTCGCCGCCACAGCACCCGCGTTGACGGCAAAGAACAGTGCCGCCTCTCGCCACCGGCCATGGCCCCCTCTGTCCACAAACGACCATCGGCGGGACATCAAGTACGCGAAAGCCGTCGACGCGACAGTCGCGATCGCGAGAGCCGTCACCGGTTTCTCGTGCAACACGGTCAGTTTGAGGCTGTAGTCGACCACCATGGTCACCCCGTACGCGGCCGCTCCGACGACGGCGAAGCGAAACAGTTCTCGCGGCCGGGGCATGGTTCCTCCAGAGGACGCTGGCCGGGGAGAACCACGGTTCAGCAGTTCGACGTGGCCGGTTTGCCCGCGATCCGGTCCTTGATGAAGGACAGGACGTCGGCGTTGCCGGTGTAGACCAGCGTGATGTGGTCGGTGTCGTAGGTTTTCCACGTTTCCTGGACACCGGCGGCGCAATAAGCCTTGTGCAAGCTGTCGGCCTGCGCGAACTGCACCAGCTGATCGCCAGTGGCGTGATAGAGGAACAGCGGTGCCTTCGGCGGAGTGCCGCCGAGCTTGTTCTCGTTCAGCCGCGCGACCCACGCGGGCTGAATGTAGCCCGGACTCGTGGTGTAGTCGGAGATCTTCTGATTCGCGTACGTCGTGAGCAGTTCGAACGTGCACGCACCTTGCTTCATCTCGGCGAACTTCGCGCGGCCGTTGTCGCTGAGGAACGAGTCCAGCTTCAGCTCCGGGTACGCCTGGTCGAGGCCGAGCAGGGCGTAGGCGAAGACCCCGAAACCGAATTTGCCGTCGAGTTGCAGCGTCACCTGGACGAGGTCGGACGGCACGCCGCCGGCGGCTATCCCGGCGAGATTCAGCTCCGGTGCGTACGACGGTTGCAGCTCGCCCGCCCACGCAGCCGCGCCGCCGCCCTGGGAATAGCCGCGGAAGACGACCTTCGCGGTGCTGGACAGTCCGGCCGGGGCGAGCCGCTGGGCCGCGCGGACCGCATCGATCAGGGCCGGGCCTTCGGAGCGTCCCACGACGTACGTCGTCTTGGGGGAGCTTTGGTAGCCCTCATAGTCCGGGACAGTGACGGCGTAACCGGCGTCGAGCAGGTCGTCGAGACCGGGTTGCTCGTAGAAGGCGCCCATGTCGAGCATTTTCGACGGGGTACAGCCGAACGCCGGGCCGTGCGTGCCGGGAGCGAAGGCGACGATCGGCGCGCTCGCGCGGTTCGCGTCCTTCGGCACCAGCACGGTGCCGGTGACCGCGTCGGGCTTCCCGAGTGCGTTGGCGGACAAGTACATCACTTGCCACGCGTCGACGGATGCCTTGCGCGGACCGGCTTTCGACGGCCGCCAGCGGATGACGTCGCCCGGCTTGCCCGCGGGCAGGGGAGAGGGCGGCGTGTAGAAGGAGTCGTCGGCCGGGCCGGGGTCCGGCGCAGCCGAGGCCGCCGGGGCGAACACCGGGACGAGGACCAGGGCGACGAGTACGGCGAGCGCGCGCCGGGCGGTCATGAACTCGTCCCGTAAACGCGCTGGCAGGTCGGGGATTCGCTGAACGCCAGGTTCAGTTCGGGGTTCGCCTTGAGGTCCTTGATCGGGCCCTCCGGGTCGGCGAGCTGGCCCATGGTCGCGTCGGCATCGGCGATCGCCTGCCGCAGGCTGGCCTGGTCGTCCACCTTCGCCTGCTCCATCTTGGACTTCGTCGCGACGATCTTGTTCGTGGTCTCGGCGAGGTTGGCGGCGGCTTTGTCCACTGCGGACTGCCCGTCCGGCACCGGCGGCACGCCGGCCGCGCGGATGCCGCCCGCCATGTCGCCGAGGGCCGAACCCAGCCGGTCGAGGAAGGCGACCATCGCGTCCCGGGTCTTGCCGGGAGCGGTGCTGTCGGCGGCCGGCGGCTGCGAAAGCTTCGCTGAGCCCGCGGCCACGCTGGTGCACACCTTGCCGACCCAGGCCAGCGCGGCGGGATCGGCGTGGCGGCCGGAGGCGGCGGGGGCGTCCGAAGAGCAGGCGGTGCACGACAGGAGCACGGCCGCCGCCGTCGCGAGCACCGCGCTGTGCATTCTTTTCATGGTTTTCGAGGCTACGCAGCACGGTCGAGGGCGGGCAAGAACGGAATGCCGTATTGGCACGCGCGTCAACATTTCCGGGGCAGTGTTTGTCACCTGTGTCAGCGGTGCTTTGCTGGTTCGTGCCAGCGGAAAGTCGCCTGCGCCTGCTAGGAAACCGGGCTGCGCGGCGTGCCGAAGTGACAATTTGCCGCGCCGGCTGCGGGTTTTCCGGAAAAGCTCTTGATCGGTGCCTCCGGGGCTCGCTAGCTTGCTGATCGGTAGCGAATTCCGGTTTAACCGCTCCGCCTTTTCGTATCACTGTTGATACCCGGAAGGACCATCGTGAGTCACCCAAGAGGCAAGAAGAAGATGGCCGCCGCCGCGGCCGCGGGTGCGGCGGGGCTCGTCGCCGCCGCGCTGGTCGTCGGGGCGCAGGCCAGTGCCGCCGACCCGATCTCGCTGACGCTGAACTACCACTGCACTTTCCCGCTCGTGGGCTCGCAGTCGCTGAAGGTGGTGATCAACACCGACCTGCCGCCGGCTGTGAACGCCGGGCAGGCGACCGGGGCCTTCGACATCAAGGCCGTGTCGACCATCAACGCCGACACGGTCAGCGGTCTCGGCCTGATCGGGGCCACGACCCTGGAGGGCAGCGCGACCGCGAGCGCGAAGGTGGCCGCGCCGGGCCTCGACCTGCCGGTCAGCGTCCCGATCGCGCTGGACAAGACGAACATCCCGCCCTCGGGCGAGATGAACATCAACGCGACCGGCAAGACCCCGTCGCTGACGTTCACCCAGCCCGGCCAGGCGAAGATCACCGTGGGCGACCTGGCCCTCAAGGTGACCCCGCGCAAGGCGGACGGCTCGGTCACCGGGATCACCCCGGACGGCACCATCGACGCGCCGTGCACCCAGGACCCGGGCCAGAACAACACCCTCGCCACGATCACCATCAACGGCGGCGGGACGTCGACGCCGCCCCCGTCCTCGTCGTCCGAGACCCCTCCGCCGACCTCCGCGACGCCGCCGCCGACCTCGGACACTCCTCCGCCGACCTCGGCGACCCCGCCGCCGGGCGGAACCAAGTTCGCGTTCGGCATCGACGGCAAGACCTCGCTCAAATCGCTCGGCAGCACCGCGCCGATCAAGGGCGGGTTCGACGCCGACGTGGACATCGCGGCCAAGAAGTTCACCGGCGACCTGAAGCTCGCCCCGACCAAGACCGAGTTCAAGCTGCTCGGGTTCCTGCCGGGCAGCGCGGACGTCAAGGTCGTGCAGAACGGCACGCAGAGCGGCGAACTGGTGGGCACCGGCTTCAAGGCGCACATCAAGTTCGACGTCTTCCTGCCGACGGTCAGCCTGTTCGGCTTCCCGATCAGCACCGACCCGAAGTGCGGCACGGTCAGCCCGTCGACCAGCGAGATGACCACCGGCGACGGCTTCGACCTGCTCAAGGGCGGCAAGCTGTCGGGCACCTACGCGCTGTCGGCGTTCCAGAACTGCGGTTCGTTCAACGACTGGATCAGCGGGTTCGCCAAGAGCGACGGCAACTCCCTCGACCTGAACCTCGCCCGCCAGTAGCCCGATCTGCCGGTCCCCGTCGCGCCGCGGCGGGGACCGGCGCCATGCCCCGGAAAGGGGGAACCCGTGCGGAAAGCCCGGTCGCTCCTCGCGGCAGGTCTCGCCTGCTTCGCCGTTTCCGCGGTCGCCCCTCCCGCGTCCGCGGCGACGCAGGTCGACAAGACGCTGAGCTACACCTGCCCGTTTCCGTTGATCGGGCAGCAGAAGCTGGACGTCGAGGTGAAGGCGTCGTTCGAACTGCCGTCCGCGCCGGGCGGCACGGTCACCACCTCGGACCTCGGGGTCGCGGTGACCGTGCCGGACAAGGCCGTGCGAGGCCTGGCGCTGGTCGGTGCGGCGAGCATCGAAGGGACGGCGTCCGCAGGGGTGACGCTGGCCAACGGCCCGCTGACCCAACCGGTCGACGTGCCGCTGACCGTGCCGAAGACAGCGCTGCCGCCATCGGGGCCGTCCACCGTGCGGGCGACCGGCTCGGTGCCGCCCATCACGGTGCCGAACGCGGGCAAGGCGACGGTCACCCTCGGCGGTTTCAGCACGCGGCTCACGCCGAAGAAGGCCGACGGCTCGTTCACCGGCCTCGGCTCGTTCACCTCGGACTGCACCCTCGATCCGGGACAGGACGCGGTACTGCTGAGCTTCGACGTCGGGTCCGCGCAGAGCGCGTACAACTTCGGCTTGGCTGGAACGACGACGTTGAAGACACTGGGGACGACGGTGCCCCTCGCCGGATCTTTCGCTGTCACCACACAACCATCGTTCAGCGGCGTCCCGGCGTTCGACCCGGCTCGCGCGGAGTTCAAGCTCTTCGGGTTCGTGCCGGGCGTCGTGGATCTGCGCTTCACGCCGGACGGTCAGCAGGCCGGCGAACTCGGCGACGGCGGGTTCGTCACGCACGCGAAGCTCGCTCTCGCATTGCCGCAGGTGTCGCTGTTCGGGGTGCCGGTCGCGGACGCGGGCTGCCGGGCGAGCGCTTCGATCCCGGTCGATTTGCGCACTGGCAGCGGATTCGCGCTGACGACGGGTGGGCCGGTGACGGGGACCTACACGATCCCGCCGTTGACCGGCTGCGGGGCGCTGACCGCTTACCTCAGCTCTCTCTTTCAGGGAGAGGGCAACGCTTTCACCGTCGCGCTGACCGCGCGCTGACCGAGGTTCGCCCAGACCCGGGGGTTCGGAGGCGGGGCACGGTGCTGGCCGGTGATCCCGGCGGCACTGTGCCCCGTTGCGGGTGTTTAGCCTGCGAGGCAGGGATTCCGTCGATCGGGCTGGCTCGGCCAATGTCGCAAGTGCACTGTCTATAAAGGACTGTCTGGGGCGGCGGAAGGCTCGATTCCGAGCGCGAGCCGGGCTTGCAGCGTCCACGCGGCCAGAAAGGCTTCCTCGCCCACGTCGCCGGGAGTGTGGCCGATGAGCGCGTCGAGAATGGGGTAGTAGGTCAGCGACGCGAGCAGTACCGACCCGGTGGCTTCCGGATCCTCGACGCGGAAGTCGCCGCGCCGGACGCCGGACGCGATCCACTCCGTCGCGGCCGTGTAGACGGAGCCGAGCACTCCGTGCCACATCTGCTCCAGCAGGTCGGGAAACGGTTCCAGTTCGCGGAAAACGATGCGCAGTGCGGCCTGGTTCTGGCGCATGTTGTCCCAGACCAGCCGCGCGATCACCGGCAGCGCCTCGTGCGGCGCTTCGGGCAGCGCGGTCGCTCGTCTGCTGCTGTCCCCGACCGTCGCCAGATGCTGCCGCACGATTTCCTCCAGCAGCGCTCGCTTGGACGGGAAGTGCTTGTACAACGCCCCGGAACCAGGGTTGAGCCCGCAGGCTCGCTGGATGTCGGCGGTCGAGGTCTTGTCGAAGCCGCGTTCGGCGAACAGCCGGGCGGCTGCCTCGACAAGGTGCTGCCTGGTCACTCCGGGAGTTGAACGCGCCATAGTGAGAGAGAGTACTCTCTTTCCTATGATCGAGGTTCAGGTGACCGAGACGATCAAGTGCCCGGCCGAGCGCGTGCTCGAATTCGTGATGGATCCCCGTGCCTACGCAGCGATCGACAGCAAGATCGGCGAGATCGACTGGGTGCGTCGCGACGGCGACGTCACCGAATTCCGCTTCGCCAGCAAACTTCCGGGCATGCCCGGGCCCGCGCCCAAGGTGGTTTCGCGGATGAGCCGCACCCCGGGCGAGCGAGTGGACGTGCGGCTGCCGCCGGTCCCGGCGAACCGGCTGGCCAACCTCGTCTCCGAGTTCAGCGCCAGCTGGGTGTGCGTCCCCTCGGGCGAGCGCACCGCGGTCACCCGGACAGTGCGTTGCGGGTTCAAAGGGCCGCTGAAATGGTTCGCGGAGCCCATCCTGCGCCGCACTCTGCGGCCGGACATCGAAGACGAGATGCGGCAGGCCAAGGCGGTTCTCGAGGCCGGTCCGGAGTGAACTAGCAGCCGAAGTCCGGAAAGGACGGTCGAAAAGCGGTGCCGCCCCTAGGCAAGGGACGGCACCGCTGATCGGAAAAGGCGGAACTCAGCCGAAGACGAACCAGAAGAACGTCGCCGTGGCTTTCTTCCCGGAGGCGTCGGCGACGGTGACCGTCACCTGCCTGCTGTCAGCGCGGGTCGGCGTCCCGGACACGACCCCGGAAGCCGGGTCGAGCGTCAGCCCGGGAGCGAGGGCGGTCGACGACCACCGGTACGGGCTGGCGCCGCCGGAGGCCTGCAGCGGCAGGTTCACCGCCTTGCCGGTCCAGCTGGTCTGGTTGCCGGGGTTGGCCAGCGTCAGGTCCGACGTCTGCCCGCCGGTGACGGTCAGCTGGTAGTGGGTCGTCTGCGTCGATTTCGCGCTCTTGCCGGAGATCGTGACGTCGTACGTCCCGGACGGGGTGGCCGCGCTCGTGGAGATCGTGAGCGTCGAGTGGCCGCCGAGGTCGACGCTCGCCGGGCTGAACGCCGCCGTCGCGCCCGAGGGCAGTCCGGCGGCGGTCAGGCTGATCGCGCCGGTCGGCGGCGGGTTGTCGCCGCCGGGCAGGTGCGCGGCGAGGTCCGAGGCGTAGGTGGAGACCCTGGCGTAGACGGCGTACCAGTCGCACGAGGTCGACATCCACGAGAACACTCCGACGACAGTGTTGCCGACGAGGTACGGGCCGCCGCTGTCGCCGACGCACGCGGCCGCGTGGTGGTCGGCGTACCCGGTGCACAGCATCGCCGGGGTCTTGTACTCCTCCTGGCCTTGTGGGTCGGTGAAGCGGCCTTTGCACGCGCTGTCGTCGGCGATCGGGACATCGGCCTGACGCAGCACGTTGCTGTAGGTGTTCGCGCCGGTTTTGCCCCAGCCGATGGAAATCCCCTTGGTGCCGGGGGCGTCGAGGCTCGGGTCGGTGTTGAGCTTCGGGTACGTCATCCCGGCGGGGACCGGCATGTCCTTGTCGAGCGTCACGATCGCGACGTCCGCGCCGACGCTCCAGTCCGTGTAGTCCGGATGCACCCACTGCGAGGCGATTTCCGCGGTGGTGCCGGTGTTCTGGGTCAGATCGTCATCTCCGTAGACGAACCATTTGCGGCCGGATTTCTCCAAGAGGCAGTGCGCGGCCAGCAGCACCGTGTGCGGTCCGAAGAGCGTGCCGGTGCAGGACTGCTGCCCGGGGAAAGCCGAACCTTCGCGCCGCATCGAGATGATGAACGGGTGGTCCGCCGTCGTGGTCGGAGTACCGCCGACGACGCTCGGCGACGAGGCGGGCGAGGCGGCGGTGACGGCGTTGGCGGTGACCGTCGTGCTCGCCGAACTGCCGGCCGCGACGCTGCCCGAGGAAGGCGAGGCGGACAGCGTGAAGTCCTGCGCCGGGGGCGGGGTGTCGCCGCCGGTCAGCTTTCCGGCCAGTGCGTCGGCCTTCGGGGAACCCCAGCCGGTGCACAGGTCGTAGCCGGTGCCAGCGTTGTAGGTGCCGTTGCCGCCCGAGGTGACGTCGTGGAACGTCGAGGCGTAGTCGGCCGAGCCGGCGATTTTGTAGATGCTCGGGTTGAGCTGGCCGAGCCGGGACTTGCCGCCGCTGAGGGATTTCTGGTTCAGCATCGCCGCGTAGCCCGCCCACAGCGGGGAAGACAGGCTGGTGCCGCCGACGTCGAGCCAGCTGCCGTTCAGGTACACCGACAGCGCGCCGGCGCCGTAGTCGGCGACCATCGAGACGTCGGGAACCGAGCGGTATTTGTTCGTGCCGGGCTGCCAATCCGGCCGGTTGTAGATCTGCGAATACCCGCCCCCGGACCGGGTATTGCCGCTGCTGCCCTGGTTCCAGCACGATTCCGACTGCCAGGTGCCCGCGCTGTCGGACGTCCGCAGCTGGGTGCCGCCGACGCCGGTGAACAACGGGTCGCTCGCCGGGTAGTCGGCCTGGATGGTCTTGTTGTCGCCCTGGTAGCCGCAGCCGGTGGCGCCCCAGTCGCCGGACGCCGAGAACATCGAGACGCCCTGCGCGGCGAGCTGCGTGTAGGAATCGTGCGAAGCCGCGATCGGGCTGGATTCGCAGATCTCGCCGTTGAGCCACGATCCGGACAGGATCGTGATCTTGTTGTCCGAGGCGATCTGCGCCATTTCGTGCACCCACGCCTGGTCGGAGTTCGGCGCGGAATAGACGACCTGCTTGGCCTTCGGGGCGGTCGCCGCGACGGCCTGGACGTCGAGGGTGACCTCCATCTGGTCGTTGCCCGGAGCGGAGACCCCGCCGTCCACCTTGACGACTTCCGGCGTCACGGCGGGTTGCTTGAAGTACTGCGTCCAGGCATCGATGTCCGACTGCTTGAACGTGTCGAACTCGATCAGCCCGACCGTTTCGCC
The DNA here is from genome assembly GCF_053611505.1 of Amycolatopsis sp. NPDC054798. Classification (NCBI taxonomy): domain Bacteria; kingdom Bacillati; phylum Actinomycetota; class Actinomycetes; order Pseudonocardiales; family Pseudonocardiaceae; genus Amycolatopsis; species Amycolatopsis sp. NPDC054798. The sequence continues at coordinate 15,746 of NZ_JBSHAM010000035.1, forward strand.
CGAACCGTCGTAGCTTCCGGAGACGCCGGTCATGCTGTAGGCGGTGCGCAGCTGCGCCGGGGTGTAGCCACCGCCCGGTCCGGACGGGCCAGCCGGTGCGCTGGCCCGGTGCGCGGCGCGCCGGTTCGTCAGGCCGGTGACTCCGCGGACGACCGCAGCGATGTCCGACGGGACCGCGGTGGCCTTGGTAGCGTTGAAAAACCGCTCGCCCGATGCTGAACGGAAGCCGGAAAGCGAGGTGCCGAAAGCGGTTTCCACTTCGCCCGGGGAGCCGGACGCGGTGACGACCTGCCGGTTGCCGGTGACGTCGTCGATGCGCAATCCCTTGCCGGTCAAGTACTTCCGCACCTGCTCGACCGCGCCGGCGGTGGGGCCGAACCGTTCGGTGTACTCCGCGGCGCTCAGATAATGGTGGTACACCGGCGAATTCGGGTCAGCAGTGTCGGCGACGTACCGCTCGGCTCCCGCTGCGTCTCGGGGTTTGAGCGCGACGGAGACGGTGACTTGGCCGGGCAGGGCGGAGCTGTCCGCGGTGGCGCCCGCGGGGACAGCGGGGGCGGCGTTCAGCGGGACCATCGGCTGTGCCGCCGAGGCTGTTGGCGGGGAAAGTGCCGCTGTCGTCAGAAAAGCGGCTACGAGGAGAGCTGGACTTCGCATGTGCTGCTCCGGAGAGGTGAGGAGGAATACAGCACTGCGCACCGTAAGAACTGTGTTCCCGCCTCGGCCACGAAAAGTGGAAACCACGCCCCGGCGCCCGGGTTTCCCCTGCTCAGCGGGTCGTGTTCACAGAATTGCTACCAGCTCCAGTCGACGCCGATGATGCCAGCGCGAACCTCCCGCGCCGCCAGGGTCACCGCGCCGCTTCCGGTCGCGTGCAGTTCTTCCACCTTTCGGCGGGGCGCGGCGAGATCGCGTTGTTCGAAACGGCGGATGCTTTCCGGAACCCGGGAACCGAATTGCACGCGGCACGTGTACAGGGGAGCGGGCCGGGTGAGCCTGCGGTGGTATCCCTGCACCGGACGGCCGCTGGGAAACACCAATTCGTATTCCGCCGCGGCCACTTCTCCGGCGCGCAGCACGCGGTCGAAGATCAATTCGGCGACCAGCAGCCCGCTGACCGCGTCGACCCGGACCCGGCCCGCCCGGCAGCAGTGCCCGGCGGCGAATCGCGGAGGCTGCCGCGCGCGGTCTTCGGTCTGGTAGTAGGTCGCCATCCGGACGACCCCGTCGACGGCGGCCTCGGCCACCACGCGGACCCTGAGCAGGCGTTCCTGGCATTCGTCGTCCACGACCAGCTCGTCGTGCACCGACCACAGCCGCACCTGGTCCTCCGGCGGCAGTTCGAACTCCAGCGAGGCCGGCCGCACCGACGGCCACAACCGGCGCCGTTCGAGCAGGGGAGCCCGCCGCGCGCGGGAGCACTGCCGGTCTTGCGGTCCGAGCAGCGAGGTGAGGCTGCCCGCGCCCAGCCCGAGCACCCGCTCGAGTTCGACGACCGCGTGCAGCGACGCCTCGCGGCCGGGCAAGGACCGCCCGCTTCGCCAGTACGCCAATGCGCTGCGCGACACCGTCACCCCTCGGGCGGCCAGATGTTCGCGCAGCCGGTCCAAGGTCAGCCCGGCGCCGCTGATCGCGGCGTCCAGTGCGCTGGCGAACGACTGCACGCCGTCCACTGTGGCGCGCGGCGACCCGGCGGACCAGCGTCGTTCGTCGGATCCCGCGAGCGAAGAGCGGACTTTCGTGGGTTCCGGAACCGCCGTCCGCTGATCATGCTGGAACCGTGACTCGGCCTTCCGCGGGCTCGTTCGCGGTCACGCTGGACACCGCGATCGAGGAATCCGGGCTGTCGCTCGATCGGCTCCAGCACCACCTCGCCGCGCGCGGGGTCCGGCTCTCGCGCTCGGCGCTGTCCTACTGGCGCCGCGGCCGGTCGCAACCGGAACGCGAGACGTCGATCGCCGCCGTCGCGCAGCTGGAGTCCGTGCTGAGCCTCGAACCGGGGACGCTGACGTCGAGGCTCGGCCCGAAAGCGCCGCGCGGGCGCTGGCTCGGCGAACCCGCGTGCCGGATCGAACGCCGCCGGTTGTGGCCGCAGCTGCGGGCGTTCGCCGACGAGCTGAAACCGCCGCCGGACGGGCAGCTGTCGTTCTGGTCGATCCACGACCGGATGCTGCTCGACGAGCACGGCAGCGAGCGCGCGCTGCAGGTCCGGATGGTCGCCGAGGCCGCCGTCGACGGCGTGGACCGCCTGATGACCTACTACCAGGCCGATTCGTTCCTGCCCGCCGATCCGGTCTACCGCTACGTGCGCTCGGCGCGGGCCGGCCGGGTCTGCGTCGACCGGGAAACCGGCATGGTCGCGGGCGAACTGCGGCTGGAGCGGACGCTGGCGCTGGGCGAGGTGACGATCGTGGAGTACGAGATCCGGTTCCCGCCCGGTTCGGCGATCGACCACTACCACCGCCGGTTCACCAGGCCGGTCCCGGAGTACGTCTGCCAGGTGAGCTTCGGCGCGCGGGTCCCGCGCCGCGTCCGGTCCTTCGAACAGCGCGGGCTCGGCGGCCCCGAACATCCCGGCAGCCCGCTGTCCGCCGGGGCCACGCACACCGCGACGCTGGCGCTGCGCGACGTCCGTCCCGGCATCTACGGCACGGGCTGGGAATGGTGACGTCAATTCTGTGAACAACCGGTGTCGACCAGGCAAGACTTTCCCCGGCAGGCCAGTTGTCCACAAAGGTCTGGTTCGGAGTCGATCAGCGACTTACCGTCACGGCGCAATCACTCCCCGAACACCGAAAGGCCTCCCCATGCGCCGACCCTCCCGTGCCATTCTGACCCTCGCCGCCGTCGCGGCCTTCGCCGTCAGCGGAACGGCCACCGCGACCGCGACCACCACCGCGGCGGCTGCGCATCCGACGTCGATGGCCGCTCACTACGGCACCGCGCCGGCCTCCTCGACGGCGGGCACCATCGGCGACATCTACCCGTCGAAGTGGCGCAACGTGCCCCAGGATTCCGTCGTCGACGACTGGAACATGTACAACCGCGAGTGCGTTTCGTGGGCGGCCTTCAACATCGCCCGCCACGGCGAAAGCGCGAACAACTACGGCGACGCGAAGTACTGGGACGACAACGCCCGCAACAACGGCTACCGCGTCGACAACACCCCGACCGCGGGCTCGATCGCCCAGACCGACAACGGCACCTACGGCCACGTCGCCATCGTCGACAGCGTGCACGGCGGGACCGTCACCGTCGAGGACTACAACTGGACCGGCGACGGGCACTATCTCGTCCACGACGTCAACGCCTCGTCGTTCCGCTACATCCACTTCTACAACTGATCCCGGAATTCGACAGGCATTCGTTCAGCCGGAAATCCCTCCTGGCGACGACCACGGCGGCGGTCGCGGTCGCGCTGGTGCCGGGGGTGGCCGTGGCGGCTCTGCCGAGCGTCACGGCCACCGCGAAGTACCTGATCGCCGAGAACTCCCGGCAGGGCAGCATTTTCCAGGACCTGTTGGTCAAGACCACATCATCGTCTCTGGGATGTCTTGCACACCAACAAATCCGCAGTCGCGAAGGGGAGCACCTTCCACCCGGGCACCGCTCACGTCGGGGCGGTGGCAAAGGCGGCGACCGCGGCGACCCCAGCAGCGCAGGGAAGCCGGTACGCCGACGACTTCCTAACGCTCCGGTACAGACGCGGCCGTGTCCTCGGATGCCGTCCGAGCCGGAATCGCGTCGGCGAGCCCGTGCTCGCCGAGCCGTTCCGCAGCGAAGTCGAGAAGGGCGGAGGCGCGCGGAGTGAGCTTCATGTCCGCGGGCCAGATCCCCACTACGTGGGAAACCGTGACCGGGGGGGCGAGAGGCCGGATGACGACCGGTCGTCCCTCGATGCTCATGGGGAGCGCGTGGGGCCGGGACATGAGCAGCCCGTAGCCGAGTCCGCGGCCCACCAGGGCCTCGACGAGGCCGATCTGGGAGACCCTGGCTTCGATCTTGGGCTCCAGGCCGCGCGCGGTGAACGCGTCCGCCACATTGCGGACGCCCGGTGTCGCGTCGTACTGGATGTAAGGCTCGTCGGCGAGATCCGCCAGGTCCACTGTTTCGGCTGCCGCGAGCGGATGCCCGGGAGGCAGGTGCGCCTCGAGTTCTGTCGCGTAGATCCTGCGGCGGCGGCATCCGGTCGGCAGCGACACGTCGTACACGAGGGCCACATCGAGACGCCCTGCGTCGAGATCGGAGAGCAGCTCTTCGTTGGTGCCCACCGTGATCCCGATGCTCACGCCGGGATGCCGCTTGGGGAAGCCCTCGAGAAGCTCCGGCACCACGTTCGCGGCGAAGCTCGAGTAGCAGCCGAGCCGCACCGGACCCCTCAGCTCCTGTTCGCGCCCGGCGCTCAGGACGAGTTCGTGCGTGTCGGCCACGATCTGACGAGCCCGTCTGGCGAAATCCTGACCGGTCGGAGTGAGCGTGAGCCCTCTGGCCTTGCGCCGCACGCACAGCTGCTCGCCGACGGCGCTCTCGAGACTCGACACGGCCTGCGACAGCGCGGACTCCGAGATGTGCAGGTGCGCCGCGGCCGCGCTGAGCGTGGGGAAGTTCGGCAGTGCCGCGAACAGTTCGAGTTGCCGCAGGCTCACCTCGGAGATGGCTGCCCTTCCCCTTCTTCAGTTCAACCGAATTACATCCTCACATTACCACGATTTACACGCAGAGGAAGTCCTCGCATCATAAGAGGAACAGCTTCCCGATCCCTCCGAATGGAGGGCTGGCAAGGACTTTGGGGACAACGGTGTGCTCCTCCACGGCCGCAGGCGACTCCGTCTCGCCACGGCGCCGCAGGCTCCGGTGCGAGCCGCGGGTGCCGCGCAAGCCAGTCAAGGAGAGGCGAAGTCAGGCAAGGAGAAGCAGTGGCAAGTGATGACACCCGAATCGCGATCATCGGCGGAGGGATGGGCGGGCTGACCGCCGCGATCGCGCTGCGGAAGATCGCCGGAGTCCGGGCCACCGTGTTCGAGCAGGCGGGCAAGCTGGGCGAAGTGGGCGCGGGGGTCACGGTCGCGCCGAACGCCGCGCGCGTTCTCGAGAGACTCGGCGTGCTCGATCGGATCAGGCGGATCGGAGCGGTCCCGGACGGGCACGGCGTCTACTTGAACGCCATGGGCGGTCTGGTGACCGACGCGGCATGGGAGGACTCGGCCAAGCAGCACCAGAACATCGGCATGTACCGCCCGGACCTGATCGACGCCTTGGCACAGGAGATCGATCCGGCGACCATTCGTCTCGGCCACCGGCTGGTTTCGGCGGAGACATTGGACTCCGGCGTTCGCGTCGAGTTCGAGAACGGCGCGGACGACGTGTTCGATGCCGTGATCGGAGCGGACGGCATCCATTCGGCGGTGCGGGGAGCCGTCGGCCAGTTCCCCGAGCCGGTCTACTCCGGGTACATCGTCTATCGCGGAGTGGTCGACGCGTCCCTCCTGCCTGGCGACTGGCCCATGATCAGCCAGGTGTGGATGGGCAACCGGAGGCACTTCATGTGCTATCCGCTGCAACAGCGGAAGCTGTTCAACTTCGTCGCCGGCATCCCGAGCGACCGGCCGCTTGACGGGGCCTGGTCCGGCCCGGCAGAGGCCGGCGAACTCGCCGCCGAGTTCGCGGGCGCGGACTGGGACCCGAAACTCCAGGAGTTCATCGGGTGCATCGAGCACACCTTCTGGTGGGGCCTCTTCGATCACGAACCTCTCGCCAACTGGTCCCGAGGGCCGATCACCTTGCTCGGCGACGCGGCGCACACGATGCTGCCGCACCAGGGGCAGGGGGTGAACCAGGCGATCGAGGACAGCATGGCGCTCGCCACGTTCCTCGCGGCAGCCGACAGCGTCGGCGACATTCCCGAGGCGTTCCGGCGCTACACCTCGGTCCGCATGCAACGCACGGCGATCCTGCAGAACGGCTCCCGCCGGGCCGGTGCCATGTTCGACGCGCAGTACGAGTTCGCGGACCTCGAGAAGCGCGACGCCGACCTCCGGGTCGGGCGCGACTTCCGGCGCAGCGCGGTATTCGACTACGACGCACAGAAGGTGGCCGAACAGGCGCTCAACCGATTTCAGGGGGTTCCGGTCGCATGACCTCGATCAGCATCATCGGCAGCGGAAAGATGAGCGGGGCGATCGCGGAGGTCGCGACGCGGGCCGGCGCGGGCGTCCAGATCATCAAGCGCAGTGCGGAAAGCAGGTCCGCGGCGCGTCCTGGCCCCGGCTACGGCGTCATGGGCGACAAGCTCACCGGCGACCTGGTCGTGCTCGCCGTTCCCTACGGGGCGTACCCGGGCATCGTCGAGCACTATCGGGACCAGCTCCGCGAAAAGGTCGTCATCGACATCAGCAACCCCATCGATTTCTCCACCTACGACCGGTTGCTCTCGCCCGCTGATTCGTCCACCGCGGCCGAACTCGTGAAGCTGCTGCCCGCGGGCACGGCCGTCGTCAAGGCGTTCAACGTCAATCTCGGAGACACGCTCGTCAGCGGCACGAACGGCACGACGCGCACGACCGTCCTGTTCGCCGGCGACTACGCCGAGGCGAAGATGGCCGTCGCGGCGTTCATCGAGGCGGCGGGAATGCGTGCGGTCGACGTCGGCCCCCTCACCCGCGCAAGGGAACTCGAGGCGATGGGATTCCTCCAGATTGTGGTGGCGGCGCTCGGCAAGACGCGGTACGAGTCGGGCTTCGCGCTGCTGGAGTGACCGGCATCGATTGCCTCCGCGTGATTCGGTGAACGGGGTTCGGCCGACCTGGCGGGGTCAGTGCCGGCAGGTCGGCCGCCCCGTCGCGAGGCGCGGGGGTGCAGGGGCTGTGCGGGGCGAAAATGGCGAGTTCCATCGCGAACGGGGTGTGGTCAGACCGTGCCGTTCTCGTTGAGGTCGTAGCCGCGCGCTCAGCCGAGTTCCTGAGCGAGCCCGACGACGATGTTCTCCGGCCCCCGCACGTAACACAGCAGGTAGATGTTCTCGTATTGCACGATCTCGCCGACCAGTTCGGCTCCGTGCTTCCGCAAGCGGGCGACAGTGTCCTCGAGGTCGTCGACCGCGAACATCATCCGGCGAATGCCCAGCGTGTTCGCCGGGGCTTTCCCCGGCTCCGGGGCGATCGCCTTCGGCTGGTGGAATTTCGCCAGTTCGATCCGGCCGGGACCGTCCGGGACGCGCAGCATGGCGATGTCCTGCCGGACGTCCTCCAGTCCGATCACCTGTTCCGCGCCGCGCCAGTCGAGCGGGCCCTTGTTTTCCAGTTCCAGCCCCAGTTCGACGAAGAACGCGATGACCGCGTCGAGATCCTCGACCACGATGAGGACGTTGTCCATCCGCTTGACCGTCATGCGCCACACCTTAGCCCCGCGCGCGGCCGCCTCCGAAATCTTAGCGGTGCTATTCTTAGTGCAAAGTTATTCACGGGGGTGCCGGATGGCGAAGCGGACCGAACCGGACGAGGTCGACGAGATGCTCGCGCAGTGGCGCGCCGAGGCGCCGGACGTCGACACGTCGCCGCTGGCGGTGTTCGGGCGGTTGCACCGTTCTTTCGACCGCTATCAGCGGCAGCTGACGCGCGTGTTCGCCCGGCACGGGATCACCGTCGCGGACTTCGGGATCCTCGCCGCGCTCCGGCGGGGCGGCGCGCCGTATCGCCGCACGGCCGGGGACCTCGCCGACACCAACCTCCTCACCACCGGCGGCATCACGCAGCGGGTCGACAAACTGGTGCAGGCCGGGCTCGTCCGCCGCGAACGCGACGAGGACGACCGGCGGGTCGTGTTCATCGGCCTCACCGAGGAAGGGCTCGCGGCCACGGACAAGGTGGTGCACGAGCATTTTCCCAACGAAAACCGCATGCTGGCCGGGTTGACCGCGGCGGAACGGGCGCAGCTGGCGAAACTGCTGGGGAAACTGGAACGGTCGCTGGACCAGGCCGAGTTCGGCGGCTGAGCGAGCGCGTTGACCGGGCGTCAATTCTCCTCGTTCCGCGGAGGCGCGTTTTTCGGGCGGCGCGGATAGCACGCGAGAATGAGCCGTTCCAGGTCTGCGGTGGGGATATTCCACTCGCGACGGGCGCGGAGGGCGAGGCGGAAGACGGCCAGCCGCGCGAGATTGAGCAGCACGATCGCCGCGAGCACGGTCCAGGCGTAAGCGGGCATCACGATTCCCTGGACTCGTCGGCGCGCCGATCGGGGTCGGCCGGAAAACCTCTCATGGGCTTACTGGACCGGGTCCGGTTCCGAATGTGACGCGGGTTCGGGGAAGTAATTCGGCGAACCCGCGTCATGGCCCTCTCGACGGCCAGTCCTCCGGGCATCACGACCCGAGGAGGCTGGCGTGCCCGCCAACCAGAGTGACGCCGAGTTGATCGCCGACGTGCGCGCGGGAACGGTCAGCGCGTACGGCATCCTTTACGAACGGCATTGCGAGGCGGCCCGCAACCTGGCCCGTCAGCTCGCCAAGTCCAAGGCGGAAGCCGACGACCTGGTCTCCGAGGCGTTCGCGAAGGTGCTGGACACGCTTCGCGCGGGCAAGGGGCCTGACGCGGCCTTCCGTCCGTACCTGCTGACCGCGCTGCGGCACGTGGCCTACGACGTGACCCGGAGACATCGAGGGATCCAGCTCGCCGAAGACCTGTCCGAACCGATCGGGAAGGTCGCGGAGGCGGTGTCCGTGCCGTTCACGGACACCGTCGTCGCCGGACTTGAGCGGACGCTTGCGGCGAAGGCGTTCGCGCGGCTGCCGGAACGCTGGCAGGCGGTGCTCTGGTTCACCGAGATCGAGCAGCAGAGCCCCGCCGAGGTCGCGCCCCTGCTCGGGCTGACCCCGAACGGCGTTTCGGCGCTCGCCTACCGGGCTCGCGAAGGGCTCCGGCAAGCCTTCCTGCAGGTTCACCTGTCGGAGAACTCTGGTGAAGGCTGCCGGGCGACGGTCGAGCAGCTGGGTGCGTGGACGCGCGGCGGGCTGTCCAAACGGGAACAGGCCAAGGTCGAGAGGCACCTGGACGAATGCGAGAACTGCCGCGTGCTCGCCGCGGAACTCCAGGACGTCAACAGCGGACTGCGCGCGATCGTCGCCCCGATCGTTTTGGGCGGTGCGGCAGCCGGTTACCTGGCAGCCGTCAGCATGAAGGCAGGAGCGGCTACCGCTGCCACGGCAGCTGCGGGAGCCGCGGGTGCGGGTGTCGTAGCGGGCAAGGCAGGCGGGGCCGCGGGCATGGCCGCGGCGGGTCCTCGGCAGTTCGTCGGCGTCGCCGCGTCCGGGACTGCCTTAGCCGCGGCGGTCGCCATCGCCCTCGCCGCAGGCAGCGCACAGCAAATCCCGACAGCCGCACCGCCGATTCCCGCCGCCCGGCCCGAAGCCGACGGTGCGTCCGACGTCGGCGGCCGCTTCGCCGAGGACGGCATCCGCATCCACACAGAACCCAGCTCAACCAGCGCGACAAAGGGCCTCGCCTACCGTAGCCACCCGGTAATCGTGCACTGTCTGGCACCGAAAACCGGCGGCTACGCGTACTTCTCTTTGACCGACAAAGCCACCGGAATCACCGGCTACGTCGCCGAACCCTACGTTGCGCCGGACAGCAAAGTCAGGACTTGCTGACGGCTCCGGCCCACGGGATCGGCTCGTCCGCCAGGCTCAAATACAGGCTCTTCTGCCGCTGGTAACTCCGGATCGCGGTGCGCCCCTTGTCCGTCCCGAGCCCGCTTTCCTTGGTGCCGCTGAACGGCGTCGAAATGCTGAACTGCTTGTAGGTGTTGATCCACACCGTCCCCGCCTCGACGCGGCGTGCCAGGCGGAGCGCGCGGCGGTAGTCGGCGGTCCAGATGCCGCAAGCCAAACCGTAGACGGTCGAGTTCGCCTGAGATACCAGGTCGTCCTCGTTGTCATACGGCAGCAGGACGCCTACTGGGCCGAAGATCTCCTCCTGACATGTCTTAGCGTCCGGGGCGAGGCCGTCCAGCAGGGTCGGCAAGTAGTAAGCACCGCGCGACAGGTGTTCGTCAGAAGGGATTTCGCCGCCGCAGCGGACCACCGCGCCTTCTTCACGGGCGCGGTCGACCATCGCGGCCACCTTGTCGCGGTGGGCGAAGGTCGCCAGCGGTCCGACCTGGGTAGCCGGATCGACTCCCGGGCCGAGCCGGAGGGCCGAAGCGGCGGCGACCAGGCGGGCAGACCATTCGGCATAGTGCTTGCGCGGCAGGAAGATCCGCGACCCGGCGATGCAGCTCTGTCCGGTCGACGAGAAGATTCCGTGCAGGATTCCGGCGACAGTCTCGTCGACGTCGGCGTCCTCGCAGACGATCGTCGGGGATTTGCCGCCCAGTTCCATGGTGACCGGGATGATCCGGTCCGCGGCGATGCGGCCCAGCACGCGTCCGGTGGCGGTGCCGCCGGTGAAGGCGAGCTTGCCGACCAGCGGGTGGCGGGCGATCGCGTCGCCGACGACCGCGCCGGGGCCGGGCAGGACGGACAGCAGCGCGGGCGGGACGCCGGCGTCGTGCACGAGGCGGGCCAGCGCCAGCGAAACCAGGGGAGTGGCTTCGGCCGGTTTGAGCAGGACGGCGTTTCCGGCGGCCAGTGCGGGGGCGATTTTCTGGGCGTCGCTGGCGATCGGCGAGTTCCACGGCGTGATCGCGCCGATGACGCCGATCGGTTCGTGCACGCTCATCGTCAGGTGTGCGCCGCGGCTCGGCGGGAGTTCGCCTTCGAGGGTTTCGAGCGCGGCTGCGTAATATCGGAAGGTGCCGGCCGCGCTCGCGACGAGCGCACGGGTTTCGCCGAGTGCCTTGCCGGTGTTGCGGGTTTGCAGCAGGGCCAGTTGCTCCGCGCGGTCCTCGATCGCGTGGGCGACGCGGGCGAGCAGCCGGGCGCGCTGGTGCGGCAGCAGGTCTCGCCACGCCGGATCGGCGGCAGTTGCGGCGCCGGCGCGGGCTGCGGCGTCGACCTGGGCGGAGTCGGCGGCGTGGATGGAGGCGACCGCCGAACCGTCGGCGGGATCCACGCACGCGGACGCGGGACCGCCGCCGCGCTGCCAGTCGCCGCCGACCGGAATTTCGTCGGGCGGGACGGGGAAGGGCTGCATGGCGACGTCCTTTCGGCGCGGATGACGGGGGTGCGACCGAGGAAACCTTAGACCTAAGGTTTCGTCAACCCCGGGTCCGGCCGAGGTCCGTGAAGGACTCCTTGAGGGAATCAGATTCCCTCAAGGAGTCCTTCACGGCGGGTGAGCCGGGGAGGCCGCGGCCGGAAAGAATTTTAGGGCTAAGGGGTTGTGCGGATCACAGCGCTCGGGGTACAACCCTTATCGGTAAGTCTCTTAGACCTAAGGCATTAGGAGTTGTCCCGCGATGACCACCACCGAAAGCAAGCATCAGCACCTCGAGGAGCTCATCGACTCGTGCATCGCCGCTCGCGAGACGCGGTACGAGGACTGGGACACCCTCGGCTTCCAGGCCGCCGCGAAGGGCGACGAGTTCCGCCGCGCGCAGATCCGCTACATCGGCTCCGGCGCGACCGGCAACCACGAGGGCGACTCGCGTCAGCTGCCCTCGGAGCACTTCACCTTCTCGAACATGCGGCTGCCGGTCGGCGCGATCGGCCCGGAGCACACCCACCACGACGTGGAGGAGGCGTTCTTCGTCCTGGAGGGCACCCTGGAGGTGACCGTGCACGACGTCGAGGACGGCACCAAGACCGCGACCCGCGTGCTCGGCTACCGCGACCTGATCCGCGTGCCCGCCGGGGTGCCGCGCAGCCTGCGCAACGCCGGCGACACGGACGCGCTGTTCTGCGTCATCATCGGTGCGCAGAAGCCGCAGCTGCCGACCTACCCGCCCACCTCGCCGATGCACGGCGTCACTCGCTGAGAAGCGATCGCGATGCCGACGATGCTGCGGGTGCACCGGACGACCTGGCTGGCCGACCGGGTGACGCAGGTGGAACTGCGCGACCCGGAAGGAAAGCCGCTGCCCGGCTGGGAGCCGGGAGCGCACCTTTCCCTGCACCTGCCGAACGGGCTGGTGCGCGAATACTCCCTCTGCGGCGACCCGGCCGACGCGCACACGTGGACGGTCGCGGTGCTGCGGGAGGAATCCTCGCGCGGCGGCAGCGCGTGGGTGCACGAGCGGCTCACCGCGGGGAGCGTCATTCCCGTCGAGGGCCCGCGCAACACCTTCGAACTGCACGACGCTCCGGAGCACCTGCTCATCGCCGGCGGCATCGGCGTGACCCCGATCCTCGCGATGGCCCGGAAACTCGCCGAGGGCTCCGCGCCGTGGTCCATACTCTACTGTGGACGGTCGCGCGGCGGGATGGCTTTCCTGGAAGAGCTTTCCGGGCTCGCCGGGGACCGGCTGGAGGTGCACGCCGACGACGAGCACGGCGGTCCGCCCGATCTGGCCGCGCGGCTTGCCGGGCTCGCCCCGGGCACGGTCGTGCACTGCTGCGGCCCCGAACCGCTGCTCCAAGCGGTCGAGGCGGCCTTGCCCGCGACGGCGAGCTTGCGGGTCGAACGCTTCCGGGCACCCGAGGTTCCGGAAGCCGCGCCGGGAACGGGATTCGACGTCGTGTGCGCCGGTACCGGAACCCGGGTTTCGGTAGCCGCCGACGAGTCCATTGTGGACGCACTTGGCCGTAGTGGGATTTCCGTGCCCACCTCGTGTCGCGAGGGCGTGTGCGGGACTTGTGAAACGAAGGTGCTCTCCGGCGAGCCGGACCACCGTGATTTCGTGCTCGACGACGACGAGAAGGCGAGTACCGGCACCATGATGCTGTGCGTGTCGCGGTGCCGCTCCGCCGAACTCGTTCTTGATCTTTAGGAGCCGGCCATGGCCGGGCACACCCACCGGCAGCTCGCCGTGCTGCGCGCCGCCGCCGCGGGGCACGTGGAAATGACGTGCAGCCGCGAACCGCACCTTTACGTCGACGGCCTCGCCTGCTGCGACCCGACGCTCGGGCATCAGCTGGCCGGGCTGCTCGCCCCCGAACCGGCCGCCCCGCGCGGACCGGGGCTTCGGGTGCCCGCGGTGCTCACCGCCGCCGGGCAGGCCGCGCTCGCCCCGTCCGCCGCTTAACAGCTCGTGCGTGGCAATCCCGGTTCTAACCGGCATCGCCACGCACAACACCTACCCGAAGGGAACGCCCGATGCCGCTGCAGCTGCGGCCGGTGCAGAGCCGCACCGCCCCGCCGACGAGCTACGAGAACGCGCTGGCCGACGAGCTGGAAGCCGTCTACGGCCGGGGCGTGCACGACCTGCCCGGCGTGGTCTCCGCGCTCAACGCGGGCGGCCTGCGCCCCGCGGACGGAGCCGACTGGACCGAAGAGACGTTCACCGCCGAACTGGCGCGGCTGGCGGGGGAGGCGTGATGACGGCCAAAACCGCCGAAGAGCTGCTGGCACTGGGCTTGCGCGACCGCTGGTACCCGCTGTGCCCGTCGGACACCGTCAAACGCGGCGAGCTGACCCGCATCGAGCGGGCCGGCGAGCAGTTGCTGCTCTGGCGCGACTCCGCCGGGGTCGTGCACGTTCAGGAGGACCGCTGCCCGCACCGCGGCGCGCGGCTTTCGCTCGGCGTGCACATGGGCGACCGGGTCGCCTGCAACTACCACGGGGTGCAGGTGGACGGCGACGGTGTCGTCGTGTCGGTGCCCGGCAGCCCGGGGTGTGCGCTGGAGGGCCGTCGCGCGTTGCGGACGTTCCCCGCGCAGGAGCACGCCGGTGCGGTGTTCGCCTGGTTCGGCCTGGACGAGGACGCCGAACCGGCCCCGCTGCAGGTGCCGGACCCGATCGCGGGCGGCGAGTGGGACAACTTCCTCTGCTACGTCGAGTGGGACGCTCCCTACGGCTACTCCCTGGACAACCTGCTCGACCCGATGCACGGCGCGTTCCTGCACCGCAACAGCCACACCATGTTCGGCGGCAAACGCGAGGCCGTCTTCCAGATCCGCGCGATCGACGACGGGTTCGTCTTCGAGAAAACCGACCAGCGCGGCGTCAACTTCGACTGGGTGCAGCTCACCGACGCGGGCGCGCAGTGGGTCACGCTCGACATCCCGTACCCGGACACCGCCGGCCCGGGCGGCGCGTTCACCATCGTCGCCGCGCTGTGCGCGATCAACGAGACGCAGCACGCGGCCTTCTTTTGGCGCTGCCGCAAGGTTTCCGGCTGGGAACGCGACAGCTGGCGCGTCCTCTACCGCAACCGGCTCGAAGCCCGGCACTGGGCGGTGCTGGAACAGGACCGCGAGATGGCCGAGGCGATGCCGCTCGACGCGTGGGACCGCGAAAACCTGTACCAGCACGACATCGCGCTCGTCCGGATGCGCCGGTTGCTGCGTTCGGAAGCCCGCCGCCAGGCCGCAGCGCTCGCCGTTCCCGCCGCCGCCCCGGCTTCGGCCGCACCCGTGCCCGCCCCGACCCGCTGAAGTTCCAGGAGGCCCCATGTCCGCCGAACCCATCGCGCGGCTCCGCGCCCTGCGCGCGGTGACGCTGCGTTCGACGCAGTGCGCCGATTCCGGCGAGTTCTACCGCGAGGTCTGGGGGCTGCAGCAGGTCGAAGCCGACCGCGGCGCCGTCTGGCTGCGCGGTTCCAGCGACGAGCACCACGTGCTCCAGCTCGAACAGGCCGACCAGAACGCGCTGGGCAAGATCGCGTTCGCCGTCGCCACGCCGCGCGAGATCGACGCGGCCGCCGCCCGGCTGGCCGCGCACGGCGTCGGCCTGGTCACCGAACCCGGCAAGCTCGACCAGGTCGGCGGCGGTTACGGCCTGCGTTTCGCCGATCCGGAAGGCCGTCTGGTGGAGCTGTCCGCCGAGGTCGACGCGGTCGTCCCGGGAGATCCGTACGGCCGCGCCGCGGTGCCGCGGAAACTCGCGCACGTCGTGCTCAACACAGTCGACATCGACGCGGCCTGCGAGTTCTACACGCGAGTGCTCGGCATGCGGATCTCCGACTGGTCCGAGCACCAGATGGCCTTCCTGCGCTGCAACGCCGACCACCACGTGATCGCGTTCAACCAGGCCGAATTCGCGTCGGTGAACCACATCGCGTACGAGATGCACTCCATCGACCACTTCATGCGCGGCATCGGCCGGCTCAAGCACAACGGCGTCACGCCGCTGTGGGGACCCGGACGGCACGGCCCGGGCAGCAACACGTTCAGCTACTTCGCCGACCCGGCCGGGCTCGTCTGCGAGTACACCTCCGAGGTCGCGCAGGTCGAGGAAGACGCGTGGCTGTGCCGGGTGTGGCGGCGCACGCCGGAGCTGTCCGACCTGTGGGGCACCGCGGGGCCGCCGTCGAAGGACGTTCGCGCGCACATGCGCGGCGTGCCGGACCCCGGCTACTCGGCGTGGTGGCAGTCGTGAAGGTAGGCGTGCTGGGCGCGGGGTCGATCGGTTCGGTGGTCGCGGAGGCGCTGCGCGACGGGCGGGTGCCGGGCGCGGAGCTGGCCGGGGTCGTCGATCCGGCGCTCGCTCCGGCGGGACTGCCGATGTGCGCGTTGCCGGAGCTTCTGTCCACTTCGGACTTGGTGGTCGAGGCCGCTGGACAGAGGGCGTTGACGGACGCTGGGCCACAGGTGCTGTCGGCGGGTTGTGACCTGCTGGTGGTTTCGGTCGGTGCGCTGGCGGCGGACGGGTTGCTGGAGAAGCTGCTGGCGGCCGGGCCGGGTGCGGTCCATTTGTCGACAGGTGCGATCGGCGGGCTTGATCTGTTGCGCTCGGCGGCGCTTCTCGGGCCGTTCGAGCGGGTGGTCATCGAGACGACGAAGAAGGCGTCTTCGCTGGTCCAGCCGTGGATGTCCGCGGCGGAGGCGGAGGGGCTGCGGCAGGCGACCGAACCGGTCGAGCTGCGGCGCGGGCCCGCGCGGGAGATCACTGCGGAGTTCCCGAAGTCGGCGAATGTGGCTGCGTCGGTGGCGTTGGCGGTGCGGGATTGGGACGTCGTGGAGGCGGCGGTGATCGCCGATCCGTTCGCGCCGTTGACCTCGCACGTGATCACCGCGACCGGACCGGCGGGGGAGTACCGGTTCGAGATCAAGAACCGCCCTTCGCCGCAGACGCCGACGTCGAGCCAGGTCGTGCCGTACGCGGTGCTTTCCGCGCTGGAAGCTTTGGCGTCGCCGAGGGCGGTGTTCCGGTGACCATTGTGGACGGAGTGCAGGTACGAACCGCTGGCGACGGCAGTCCAGTGCTGTTGCTGCACGGAATCGGCGGGTCGAGTGCGTCGTTTGACGCGCAGCTGGCCGGCCTGGCATCGAAACACCGCGTGCTGGCCTGGGATGCGCCGGGGTACGGAGGTTCGGCCGATCCGGAAAAGCCGTTGGGCATGGCGGGATACGCGGGGCTCGTCGGACGGTTACTGACCACTTTGGACGCGGCACCCGCGCATCTCGTGGGCGTCTCGTGGGGCGGCGTGATCGCGACCCGCGTCGCGCTGGAGTACCCGGAGGCCGTGCGGTCGCTGGTGCTGGCCGATTCGACTCGCGGCTCCGGCATCGACTCCGAGCGGGCCGCGGTGATGCGAGCCCGGCCGAGCGAGCTGAACCGGGTGGGCGCGGCGGAATTCGCTCGCCGCCGCGCGCCTCGGCTGCTCGCGCCCGGCGCGGATCCCGCAGTGGCACAACGGGTCGAGGGCATCATGGCGAGCCTTCGGCTAGCCGGGTACACGTCCGCCGCCGAGTCGATGGCCGAGACGGACCACGGTCCGCGGCTGTCCCGGATTTCGGTGCCGACGCTGGTCCTCGTCGGCGAGCACGACCAGGTCACCGGCGTCGCCGAGGCTCGGCGGCTCGCCGCGTCGATCCCCGGCGCGCGGCTGGAGATACTGCCCGGCGGGCACGCGGCGAATCAGGAGTCCCCGCGCCGGTTTTCCGCCGAGGTACTGGACTTCCTGTCCGAAGTGGACTCGGTGGTGGCGCGATGAAAGACCGGCTGTATGTGGTTACCGGCGCTGGCCGGGGTCTGGGCTGGGCGATCGCCCGCGAGATCGGCCGTCAAGGCGGCCGGGTCGTGGTCGCCGAACGGTCTCCGGACCGGGCAGCGGACGGTGTCGCCAGGTTGCGGGCAGAAGGCGTTGAGACACACCGGATCGACACCGATGTCGCGGACCCGGATTCCGTCGCGGCTTTGGCGGACGCGGTCGCGAAGCTCGGCCCGTTGCACGGCTTGGTGAACAACGCGGCGATGGCCGACGGCGTGGGCGGCAAGCATTTCGCCGAACTGGACGTCGAAGCGTGGGACACGCTGATGACTGTCAACGCTCGCGGCCCGTGGCTCGTCGCCCGCGCGCTGTATCCGCAGCTCGCGCAGACCGGCGGACGGATCGTGAACCTCGCGTCGGACGCCGCGCTGTACGGCTCGCCGCGGCTGGTCCAGTACGTGGCGTCCAAAGGCGCGGTGATCGCGATGACCCGCGCGATGGCCCGGGACGGCGGCCCGGACGGCGTGACCGTCAACGCGGTCGCGCCCGGACTGACCGAAGTCGAAGCCACCGCGGGCATTCCGCGGGAACGGCACGAGCTGTACGCGATGAACCGCGCGCTGACTCGGCCGCAACAGCCGGAGGACGTCGTCGGTTCGGTGGCGTTTCTGCTGTCCGACGCGGCCTCTTACATCACCGGCCAGACCCTCGTGGTCGACGGCGGATTCGTCTGCAGCTGAAGGGAAAACCCGTGGATTTGGGATTGAAGGGCCGCGCGGTGCTCGTCACCGGGGCCAGCTCCGGCGTCGGGCTCGCGACCGCCGCCGCGCTGCTGGCCGAGGGCGCGCACGTCGCCGCCTGTGCCCGGGACAGTGTCCGGCTGGAGAAGGCCCTCGCCGATCTGCCCCGCGCCGAGGGAGCCCGGCTGTACACCGCGTCCTGCGACGTGCTCGACCAGCCGCAGGTGGAAACCTTCGTCGCCGACGCTGCCCGCGAGCTGGGCGGGCTGACCGGGGTCGTGAACAACGCGGGCCGGTCGCTGATGGCGCGGCTCACCGAGACCACCGACGACCAGTGGCGGGAAGAGTTGCAGCTCAAGATCTTTTCGGTGCTGCACGTCGTGCGGGCCGCGTTGCCCTGGCTGCGCGCGGCTTCTGATCCGGCTGTGGTGAACGTGAACGCGATCCTCGCCCGGCAGCCCGAACCCCGGTTGGCGGCCACGTCGGCGGCCCGGGCAGCGCTGCTCAATCTCTCCACGACCTTGGCGACTGAGCTTGCTGAGGACGGTGTGCGAGTCAACTCCGTCTGCCTCGGCTTGGTCGACACCGGACAGTGGCGGCGCCGGTACGAGGCTTCCGGCAGCAAGCTGTCCTTTGTGGACTGGTCGGCGGAGCTGGCCGCTGATCGCGGAATCCCGCTGGGACGGCTCGGCACCGCGGAAGAGGTCGCTTTCCCCATCGTCACGCTGCTTTCGCCGCGTGCCTCCTACGTGACCGGCGCGACGATCGACGTCGGCGGCGGCATCGCCCGCTATGTCTAGAAGGGACGGACCCATGAATCACGGTCACGGAGGCGAACTGCTCGTTCGCCTGCTGTCCGAAGCCGGAGTGGACACCGCCTTCGGCGTGGTGAGTGTGCACAATCTGCCGCTGGTGGAAGCGGTTTCGCAGCACCTGCGGTTCGTGCCCGTGCGGCACGAAGCGGCCGCGGTGAACGCCGCCGACGGGTACGCCCGCGCCAGCGGCGGCCTCGGCGTCGCGATCACCAGCACCGGCACGGGTGCGGGCAACGCGGCGGGTTCGCTGGTCGAGGCGCTCACCGCGGGCAGCCGCGTGCTGCACGTGACCGGCCAGATCGACTCCGAATTCCTCGGCAGCGGCCGCGGCGTCATCCACGAGACGCGCGACCAGCTCGGCATGCTGACGGCGATTTCCAAGCACGCGGCCACGGTCACGTCGGTGGAAACCGCCGAGGACACCCTGCGCGCGGCGATCCGGCACGCGCTGTCGGTGCCGAGCGGTCCGGCCAGCGTCGAATGGCCGATCGATCTGCAGTACTCGCGGCACGAGTTCCGTACTGGCACGGCAGAGCGGCCGGTTGAGATCCCACCGCCGGATGCTGCTGTACTCGCCGAAGCCGCTGAGCTGCTTGCCGCCGCCCGCCGCCCGGTGTTCTGGCTCGGCGGGGGAGCGACCGGTGCCCGCGACGAGGTGCGCGCGCTCGCGGAACGGTTCGGCGCGGCGGTGTTCACCAGCAACTCCGGCCGGGGCACGGTGCCGGAGAACCACGAACTGGTCGTCGGGAATTTCGCCGCGCACGAGTCCGCGGCCCCGCTTCTTGCCGACGCCGACCTGCTCGTCTCGATCGGCACGCACTTCCGCTCGAACGAAACCAAGCACTACCACCTGGCGTTGCCCGAACGGCATCTGCAGATCGACGTCGACGCCGAAGCGCTGGGCCGCGTCTACCCGGCCACTGTCGGCGTGCAAGGCGACGCGGCCGTGGTGCTGGCTGCCTTGTCCACTGTGGAGCCCAACACCGAACCGGGCTGGCGCGAACGCGTCGTCGAAACCCGGAAATCCGTGCGGGACAAGCTGAACGAGGCGATCGGCCCGTACGCCGAGATCTGCGCCGCGCTGCGCGAAGGACTCCCGGCCGAGTCCGTGATCGCCCGCGACGTGACCATCCCGTCCAGCCAGTGGGGCAACCGGCTGCTGGACATCCACGACCCGCGCACCAACGTGTTCCCGGTCGGCGGCGGCATCGGCCAAGGTCTCGCCACCGGCATCGGTGCCGCGCTCGCGACGCCCGACGCGCCGACCGTGGTGCTGGTCGGCGACGGCGGGCTCGCGGTGCACCTCGGCGAACTGTGCACGCTGGCGCAGGAACGGCCGTGGCTCGCGCTGGTCGTGTTCAACGACGGCGGATACGGCGTGCTGCGCAACATGCAGGACCACCACCGCGGCCAGCGCGCGGGCGTCGACCTGTACACGCCGGACTTCGCGCGCCTCGCGCAGTCGCTGGACCTGCCGCACGCGCTGGTGTCGAAGCCGGGCCAGTTCGCTGACGCGCTGGCGAAGGCAGTGGCCCAGCAGGGCCCGTTCGTGATCGAGGTGGACGTGACCGCCTTGCCCGCGACGCCGCGGCCGTTCGTGCCGCCGGTGCCGGTCCCGGAGAGCTGAGACGTGGGAGGCATCATCGAAGCTGCCGAAGTCCACCACCATCACGGGCACGGACCCGCGAACCGCCGACGCCGGGTGGTGCGGACGTCCGCGCCGCTGCTGGTGCGGCATCCGCCCGGCCGCGTGCGCGGCGCGGTGCTCGTGCTGCACGGCGCCGCCGGGCTCGACGAGCCCGTCGAACACTGCTGCCGCACGCTCGCTAGCTGCGGTTACCTCACCGTCGCGCCGCTGTTCTACTACGAGACCGGCGGCCACACCTTCGGTCCAGACAAAGCGGACGCCGCCTTCGCCGCGCTCGAGCTTTCCGACCTCGAAGCCGACCTCGCCGGCGCGCTCGACTACCTCGGCGCCCGCTTGGGAATGCCGCGCCACCGCGTGGCCGCCGCCGGTTTCGGCTCCGCCGCCCACCTCGCCGAACTGGCCGCGGTGGACCTCGCCGCCGCACTCGGACCCGAGCCGCCACCGTGGCCCGGTACGCCCGAATTCGACCCGCATGCGCCCGATCGGCTCGTGCTGCCCGCCGGACCGTCCGCCGCGGACGATCTGGTCCGGTTCCTGGACGCCGAGCTGCCGGACTCTCCTCCGGCCGCCCCCGCTTCAAGTCCGTGAGGGGAACCCTGCGGGAATCTGACTCCCGCAGGGTTCCCCTCACGGACCGCAGGCAGAGCGCCGCCTCGAGTTCCTGGCATCGCGCCTGAAACCCCCTACGATCGACTGCACGCTCCGGCTCCGAGGAGGGCCCATGAGTATCGCCGCCACCCCCGAGGTGACCCAGCGGGACATCGCCGCCCGGCTGGAACGGCTCCCGATGTCGCGATGGCAGGTGTCGATTCGCCTGATCATCGGCATCGTCACGTTCTTCGAGGCGTTCGACCAGCTGCTGATCGCCTACACGCTGCCGGTCATCGGCCGCGAATGGCACCTGACGACCGCGTCCAGCACCGCGACGCTGACCGTCGGCTCGATCGGCATGCTGCTCGGCGCGCTCGCGTCGGGCTGGGCCGCCGACCGGATCGGCCGCGTCAAGGTGATCACGCTGTGCGTCGCCCTCACCGCGTTGTGCAGCCTGGCGATGACGTTGTGCACGGCGCTGCTGCCGTTCCTGATCCTGCGGTTCGTGCAGGGTCTCGCGATCGGCGGCGAAGTGCCGACCGCCGCCGCGTACATCGCGGAGATCAGCCGGGCTCGCCGTCGCGGCCGCTTCGTGCTGATGTACGAGATCGTCTTCCCGGCGGGTCTCGCGGTCGGCGCGCTGGTCGCCGCCTGGGTCATCCCGCACTGGGGCTGGCGTCCGCTGTTCGCGCTGGCCGCCGTCCCCGGTCTCGCCGCGGTGCTGCTGCAGCTGCGGATCCCGGAATCGCCGCGCTGGCTCGCCGCGCACGGGCACACCGAGAAGGCCGAGCAGACGATGGCGCTGATCGAGCGCCGCGTCGAGGAATCCCTTGGCCGTCCGTTGCCTCCTCCGGCGGTTTCGGCCGCACCGCCAGCGCCCGTGCCCGCCAAACGAGGTTCTCTCCGCGACCTGTTCGCCGGTCGCTACCGGCGGCGCACGCTGATGGTGTGGACGATCTGGTTCGTCGGCTACCTCGCCAACTACGGCATCACCTCGTGGCTGCCGACGTTGTACAAGGGTTCGTTCCACCTCTCGATCGGACAGGCGCTCTGGTACAGCACGGCCACGTCGGTCGCCGGTCTCGTCGGCTGCCTGATCGCCGCGCTGGTCGTGGACAAGCTCGGCCGCCGGGTGGTGCTGGCCGCGGGACTGGGCGGGACCACAGCGATGCTGGTCGTGCTGGGCGCGCTCGGCGCCGGGACTCCGTTGCAGCTGCTGGTGTGGTCGTCTCTCGCGGCGATGTTCAACTTCGCGGTGAACGTCTGCCTGTACCTGTACACGCCGGAGCTGTACCCGACGCGCAGCCGTGCGCTGGGCGTCAGCCTCGGCGGCGTGATGAACCGGTTCGGCCTGATCCTCGGTCCGATCCTGGTCGGCGCACTGTACGCCGGCGGCAGCGGACTCGCCTCGGTCTTCCTGGTGCTCGGCGGGATCTGCTTCGTCGGCGCGCTGGTCGCCGGGTTCTTCGCCGAGGAGACCAAAGGCCGCACGCTGGAAGAGGTTTCGCCGTGACGGACGCGCTGCGCGTGGTCCTGCTCGGCACGGCGGCCGGACCGTACCCGGCGCCGGGCAGGCAGGGCTGCGCGAACGCGGTGGTGGTCGGCGGGCGCGTGTACCTGGTCGACGCGGGCTACGGGACGCTCGGCAAGTACGTCGCCGCCGGACTGTCGCTGCGCGATCTGGCCGCGGTGTTCGTGACGCACCTGCATTCCGACCACGTCGCCGAGCTGTTCACGCTCTTCCTGCTCGGCTGGGGCCCGGCCAACCAGGGCGTCGTCGATCCGGTGCGGGTCTACGGCCCCGGTCCGGACCCGACCGATCCCGGCCCGCCCGCCGCCGGCACCGAGGGTCTGGTGGCGGGCAATCTCGCGGCGTTCGGCCAGGACGTCGCGGTACGGCAGCGGACGAGCAACCGGCCGCCGCTGGCCGGACTAATTCGCGCGACTGACATCTCAGTGGCGGCCGGTGCGGAAATCGTGGTGTACGAGGACGATCGGGTGCGCGTCACCGCCCGGGCCGTCCCGCATCCGCCGCTGCGGCTGGCGCTGGGCTACCGGTTCGAGACCGAGCACGGCGTGGTCGCTTTCTCCGGCGACACCGCACGCAGCGACGCGGTCGGCGAATTGGCCGCAGGTGCCGACTTGCTGGTCCACGAGGCGATGGAGCCCGATTTCTACCGCAGCATCGGCTATTCGCCGCAGCTGCTGGAGTTCCTCGCCGCCTCGCACACCTCCCCGGCGGACGTCGGCAGGGTCGCCTCGGCGGCCGGGGCCCGGCGGGTCGCGCTGTCGCACCTCGGCCCGGCCGATCCGGCCCGCCTCGACGACGAGGGCTGGCTCCGGCGGGTCCGTCCGCATTACTCCGGCCCGGTCGTCGTGGGCCACGATCTGCTCGACCTCACTGTCTGAAGGAGCTTCGCTGTGCCCGAAATCGGGATCGTGGGCGGCGGGATCGGCGGACTCGCCGCCGCGGCCGCCCTGCGGAAAGCCGGATTCTCTCCGGTCGTGCACGAACAGGCGGCCGGATTCGGCCGCGTCGGCGCGGACATCAACCTCACGCCCAACGCCGTCCGCGCCCTCGACGGCCTCGGCATCGGCGAAGAACTGCGCGAAACCGCGGCGCGGCCCAAGTACCGGATCAGCCGAACCTGGGACACCGGCGAAGAAACCTCGCGGCTGCCGATGGGCGACGAGGCCGAACGCCGCTATGGCTCGCCGCAGCTCACGATGCACCGCGCGGATCTGCTGGCCGCCTTGGAAGGCGCGCTGCCCGACGACGTCGTCCACTTGGGACACAAGCTGACTGGACTGTCCACAACGGACCGGATCGAGCTGGACTTCGGTGGTTCCAGTGCTGCCAGGGCTTCCGTGGACGTGGTGATCGGCGCCGACGGCATCCACTCCGCCGTCCGCACCGCCCTGTTCGGCGCGGAACACCCGGAGTTCACCGGTGTCGTCGCGTATCGCGCGGTGCTGCCCGCGGGCTCGGTCGACGTGCCGAACCTGGACTGTTTCACCAAATGGTGGGGCCCGGACCCGGACACGCAGTTGGTGACTTTCCCGCTCAACCGCGGCGCGGACGTATTCGTCTTCGCCACGACCCGGCAAAGCCAGTGGCGGCACGAATCCTGGACGACACCCGGCGACGTGGCCGAACTGCGCGAGGCGTACCGCGGCTTCCACCCCGAGGCCCGTGCACTGCTGGAGGCGTGCGATTCGGTGCTGCAATCGGCACTGTACGTCCGCGATCCGCTGCCGACTTGGTCGTCCGGCGCCGTGACGCTTCTTGGCGACGCGTGCCACCCGATGATGCCGTTCATGGCGCAAGGCGCGGGAATGGCCATTGAGGACAGTGTGGTCCTGGCGCGGGCACTGGCGGCGTATCCGAACCCGGAGGTCGCGCTGAAGGCGTACCAGTCGGCCCGGCTGGACCGGACCCGCGAGGTGCAACTGGCGTCGCGGAGCAACAGCTGGCTCAAGCAGAGCGGAACCAGCTCGGCCGCGGCGGACGCGATCTACGGATACGACGCCTGGCACACCGCCGTATGACTCAGGTCATAGTTCCAGGTTCGGGTGGCGTGTCTGATCGGGCCGGTTCCGTTCGACGCGTAGATGAACAGGCACTACCCCGAACCAGGAGCTGACCCCATGCGCACCCTCATCGCCACTGCTTTCGTCTCCCTCGACGGCGTCGTCGAAGCCCCCGGTGGCGAGCCCGGCTACCGGAACGCCGGCTGGACCTTCAAGGACATCGAGTTCGACCCCGCCGCCTACGCCCTCAAGGGAGCCGAGCAGGAGGAGGCGACCGCGCTGCTGCTCGGCCGGGTCAGCTACGAGGCGTTCTCGCCGGTGTGGCCGGACATGACCGAGGAGTTCCCGCACTACAAGGTGATGCCGAAATACGTCGTGTCGACCACCCTGCGCGACGAGGACCTGGTGACGAATTGGGGCGAAACGACCATTCTTCGCTCTCTTGACGACGTCGCCGCGCTGAAGGAAACCGAGGGCGGCCCGATCATCGTCAACGGCAGCGCGACGCTGGTCCGCGATCTCGCCGACGCCGGTCTGGTCGACCGTCTGCACCTGCTGGTCTTCCCGGTTCTGCTGGGCGCCGGGAAGCGGCTGTTCAGCGAGACCGACAAGGAGAAGCAGCCGCTGAAGCTGATCGAGAGCGAAAGCTACTCGAACGGGATCCAGAAGCAGATCTTCGAGTTCGTCCGCTGAGCGAGGAATCTAGTCACTGACAAGTCGGTGGCATACTCGAAACCATGGCCCGTCGTTACCATCACGGCGATCTGCGGCAGGCGGTGCTGACCGAGGCCGTCGAGGTGCTCGGCGAATCCGGCCCGGCCGCGGTCAACCTGCGCGACCTCGCCCGCCGGGTCGGGGTCTCGCACGCCGCCCCGGCGCACCATTTCGGCGACCGGTCCGGGCTGCTCACCGCCGTGGCCGCACAGGGATTCGACCTGCTCGCGGACGCGCTCGAGGAGCTGCCGCCGTCGTCGGACCTGCTCGAAGCCGGGGTCGCCTACGTCTCGTTCGCGGTCGCGCGCCGGGCGCATTTCGAGGTGATGTTCCGGCCGGAGCTGCTCCGCGGCGACGATCCGGACCTGCGGGCCGCGCAGGAGCGCAGCGTCCAGGCGCTGGACTGGGCCGTCGCCGGTTTCCGGGACGGAAGCGTCGATCCGGTGGTGGCCGGTGCGGCGGCCTGGTCTCTCGTGCACGGGTTCGCGACGTTGTGGCTGCAGCGCGCGCTGCCCGCCGAACTCGGGGACGACGTCGAGGCGGCGGCCCGTGCGGTGGCCGAATTGCTTGTCCGGGGCGCGAATCCGGGCTGACTCCCGCCAAACGGCGCAGCCTCGTTGCGCCGTCCGGGTGCTCCCCGGAACCGCCCCTGAACCCTGGAACCACAGCCCCGCCCCAGCCGTCTCATCGCCGACTTTCCCGAACCGGATGCCTGCGGTCCGGACGGCTGACATACTGGTGCGCGCGTCCGATGAGGACGCCTGCTGGGAGGTGGACTGGGGTGAGTTCGCACCGGGTTTCGGACTGGGCAGACGTCCGCGCGCTGCACCGGAAACAGGCCAGGGAGACCCATCGTTCCGGACGGCCGGAGACCTCGGATTCCGTGCCGGGCCCGTCCGGCGCGGGCACCGCCGAGATCGTCGCGGACACCGGCGTCATCGAACTGGACCCGGCCGAGATCGCGGCGGCCGACGCGGAGCTGGAGAAACGCCAGCAGGAGCTGACCGCCTGCCTCGAACAGGCCAAACAGCTCGCGCATCCGCTCAAGGACGGCACCAGCCCGGTGGCGGGCCATCTGCGGCAGGCGTTCGGCGTGCGCGGGTCCGCGGACGGCGGAGTGCAGACAATCCTGCAGCAGTACCTCGACGAGCTGTCGTCCTTGCGGGAGGCCATCCGCCGGGCCAGCGCGGGCCACGTCCAGCAGGAGAGCGACGCCAAGGATTCGCTCGACGCGCTGCACCGCCGGGCGGAAGACGGGGGAGGAGCGTCGGCATGAGCCGGACACCGGGCTACGAACGGCTGCCGTACGAGAAGCATCGCAAGCACCGGTTGTGGAGCGAGGACCACCCGCCCACCGCCGCGCAGCGCCGGGTCCTGCGGCGCACGAAGCTCGCCCAGCGGGCCAATCTGAAGGACGCGTCGTTCGGCAAGATCAACTGGAACGCCTGGGCGCACACCACGCTCTACGACATGATCATGACCGCGGACCCGGTCGAAATGGGCGCGTCCGCGCATCAGTGGGGGAAGCTCGCCTACGACGTCGACTCGGCGACCGCCGCGGTGCACAAGACGGTGCAGAAGCTGCTGCTGTCCTGGCGCGGCGGTGCGGCCGGGACGGCGGCGCAGTCGGCGTCGAAGCTGACGTCCTGGGGTGCGGGCGCGAGCGAGACGATGCGCTCGGTCGGCGAGAAGCTCGACCACTACACGAGCGCGGTCGAAACGGCCAAGCACAAGATGCCGGAACCGGTGTTCTACGCGGCAGAGAACCAATTCCGCGACGGCTACGACCTCAAAGCGGCCAGCGGTCCCAGCGGCGCGGTGATGGTCGACCAGCTCCTGGACGACCACCTGCCCGCCAAACGCGCCGCGTCGCAGGCCAAGGCCGAGGCCGTCCGCGTGATGGAGAGCTACGAAACCTCTAGCAAGGGCGTGCACGACAGGCTGCCGCACTTCACCGGCGCGCCGAAGACCACGAACATCGATTCCGGCGGCAGCGGTGGCACTGAAGGCGGGGGGCGGTACTCGCCTGGTTCCGCGGGATCGGGCAGCGGCTCGGCGGGATCGGGCAGTGGCTCCGCGGGATGGGGCAGCGACGCGACCACGGCGTCGTCGTCGGTCGTGCCGGGCACTGCGGGACAGCCCATCGGCGGTCCGTTCGGCGGGACGGCCGGAATGCCGGGTTCGGCAGGTGCGCTCGGGGGAGGTTCCGCCGGCGCGCTCGGCGGCAGCGGTTCCGGCAGCGGCGCTTCGCTGCCCGGCGGGTTGCCCGGCGGGACGGCCGGGTCCGTCGGTGCGGTGGCCGGGGCGGCCGGCGCGGCCGGGGCCGCGGGAGGCACGCGCGGCGGCAGCCCGATGTCCGGCGGGTTCCTCCCGCCGATGGCGGGCCAGCGCGGCGAAGGCTCGGAAGACCACCAGAACCGTTACACCAAAGGCAGTTCCTTCGACTTCCTCGAAGACCTGCCGGACGCGTACCCGCCCGTGCTGGGCGAGTGACGGCGCGGATGGCCAGACATCTCCCCGAAGTCGACGGGGTCGCGCTCTCGCACCTCGAATTCGACCTGCTGTGGTCGGATTTCGACCTCGGCCCTCTGCCGTATCCGCTGGACGTCCCGTCGCACGGCGCCACGATGGACGAACGCGACCAGCTCGGCGCGCAGGTCGCGGATAGCCTCGCCGCGGCCGGGCTGCTCGACGACGAGGACGAACCGCACCCGAGGCTCGGCCAGGTGTTCGCGGTGCTGGCCGAACCGGTGTTTTCGGTCGACCTGCTGGTGTTCCGCGATCCGCCGCTGCGCGCGCTGGTCGCGGCCGGACGCAAACTGGGCGTGCTGGCGGTTCTCGACGCGGGCGAACTCGCGCTGCGACCGTGCCTGCCGGATGACGTCCCGCAGCTCGCCGCGGGCGTCGTGGGTGCCGCCGAACCCGGGCCCGGCAACGCGGTGCGGCTGCCGCGCGAGGCGTTTTCCGAAGCTATGCAAGCGTTTGCGGAGAACGGGCATGCCGCGTTCGAGCGAGTGCTCGGCCGGGCCGGTCTCTCCGGTCGCGATCTGCGCGCGATTTCGACGCTCGTCACCACGCCGCGCGTCGCGTACGGCCAGTTCGCGGTCAACGGCCCGGGCGGCCGTTCGCCGGTAGTCGCCTGGTACGACACGGAAGCCGGGCGGTACGGCGCGGTCGTGCGGGAAAGCGCGGGCACGCAATGGGTCACGGTCACGCCGGCGGACCACGCGTGGCTCGCCGACCGGATGCAGGAACTCGGGCGCCAGGTGTCGTCCGTTCGGGGGACTAGGGAACCTGAACGCGAAGGGTTCCGTCTCACTTAGGGCAGCGGCGAAGCGCCCTGCTGAAGGGGGCAGGAGATGAGCAAGTTGTCGGCCGAGGAAATCGCCCAGCACGCGTACCGGGCCGGGTTCCGCGGGCACGCGCTGACCACCGCGGTCGCGGTGGCACTGGCGGAATCGGGCGGGAACACCCGTGCGCACAACGGGACCCCGCCGGACAATTCGTACGGGCTGTGGCAGGTCAACATGCTCGGCTCGCTCGGCCCCGCCCGCCGCCACGAGTTCCATCTGCGCTCCAACGACGAACTGTTCGACGCGGACGAGAACGCCAAGGCCGCCTGGGCGATTTCGGGACACGGCAAGAGCTTCCAGCCGTGGTCCACCTACACCAACGGCGCGTACAAGAGCCATCTCGCCGCCGCGCGCAAGGCCGCCGAGGACGTCACCCGCCACCACGGCAAGGGCGGGCACCACCCGCACAAACCCGCGAAGCCGCACCACCCCGGCAAGGGCGGCAAGGACGGCGGGTTCAAGGCCGATCTCGAACAGTTCCTCGCCTACGAGCGCACTACCGAGCACGTCGCGAACGAACTGGTGTCGGTCGGCCGGAAAACGGTGCACCGCGTCACCGGGATCGCCAAGGACAGCTTCGGGAAGGTCGGCCAGGAAACCGGATTCTCCGACGCGCTGGGGGATTTCAGCCGTTCGCTGGAATCGCAGGTGCGGGCCACCGGGGCGCACGCGCGCACGCTGAGCGCCTCGGTTTTCCGGGCGCGGCAGGCCTATGCGGGCGCGGAGGCGGACGCCGGCGCGGCGATCAGCGCACACGACATCAAGGGCATTCTGGGCTGAGGGGGAATCCATGGTGGACACCGCAGGGGTCGCGACGCTGTTCGCGGACGAGATGAAAACGCACCACGGCAAGCTTCAGGGCAAGGCCGCGGACTCGCAGGCCGCGCAGCACGCGCTGCAGCAGGCGGCGCGCGAGATCACCGCGCAGTACGACGCGCAGCGCAAAGCCGCGCACGCGCTGCTGAACACCTGGCACAGCAAGGCGAATCCGGCCTTCGAGCACGACACCGGCAAGTTCGGCCGCGACCTCAAGGTCACCGCGCAGGCGAGCACGCACGGGGCCAAGGTGGTCAGCGAGGTCACCGACGCGCTCGCCGGGCGGCACCAGGCCACCGGGAAACTGATCGACGAGTTCGTCGCGAAGGCACGCAAGATCATCGACGCCGGATATGTCCTGGCGCGCAACGGAAGCCCGGCGGCGCTGCTGATGGCGATCGGCGACGTGGCCGACCTGGCGGGCAAGTACCTGAAGGAATCCGGCGGGCATCTGAAGAACGCCCGCGCGGAGATGGAGGAGGCGGCGCGCAAGCTGCGGGCGCTGCAGAAGGACCTGAACCACGACGGGGTCGCCGACCCGGGCGGGACGCACCGCGCCAAGCCCGGCGACCACCGCAAGCACGAGCAGCACAAGAAACACGAAGCGCACAAGAAACACGAGCAGCACCACGGAAAGACGACTGTCAGCCACAGCAAGAAGGTCGACAAGATCCTCGACCACGCGCGGCACAACCTCGGCTACCACGAGGGTCCGAACAACCGGAACAAATGGGGCCCGACCGGACAGCCGTGGTGCGCCTACTTCGCGACGTCGATGTGGCGTTCGGCCGGAGTGGACATCCCGAAGTACGGCTTCACCGGCGACGTCTACAAATGGGGCCAGCGCCACCATCTCGCCTACGACCGAGGCGCGCTCGCGCACAACGCTCGCCCGGGCGACACGATCCTGTTCGGCGACGGCCCCTCGTGGGGGCAGAGCCATCACATCGGGATCATCGAAAAGGTCGAGGGCAACAAGATCACCACGATCGAGGGCAACGCGAACGACCAGGTCGAGCGCTTGACCTACACGCTGCCCCGCGACCTGCACAAGTTCTACGGCGGGGTGCACCCGAAGTGAGCATCACCGGCACGGCACGGCAGGCCGGGGTGACGGTGGAGGTCGCCCCCGGCGGAGCACTGCGCACCCTGGAACTGACCGCGGACGCCCTGCGCGGCGGCGGTCCCCGGCTGGCCGACGCGATCCTGCGCGCGGTACGCGAGGCGGCCGCCGAGGCCAACGAACGCGCCCGTCGCGCCCTGGAAGCCGAACTGGGCGATCTCGGCGGGCTCAGCGACGGCCAGCTGAGCAGTCTTGGCCTCGGCACGGAGAAAGACCTGGCGGACCGCGCCGAAGACACCACACCGGACACCTGGAGAGTGTGATGACGGAGGTGTACGGCGCGGCTGGACGGCTCGGCGGCGGGCACGCGGGCGGCAGCGGCGGGTTCGAGGACGCGGGCGAGGAACGCGCGTTCGACTCCGACGAGCGCGAGCCAGCCGGGCAATTCGACAGGCCTCCAGCCGAGGCTGATGAGCAAGACGGACCCGAGGAACCCGATGGGGACGAACGCGGGATCGACGAGCTGATCGAGATCGCCGAGGAGATCCCGGAGCAGCTGGGCCTGTCCGAGGGCTTGGCCGGCATCCGCGTGACGGCCAGCGGCGAGGGCCTGGACGTCACGGTGGACGTCCACGGCATGCTCGTCCATCTGGACATCCGCGAGGCCGCGCTCGAACTGGGCCCGGCCGCGCTCGCGGCGGAGATCTCCCGGCTCAGCACCGAGGCCGGTACGCGCGCGTTGCACCAGGGCCTGCGTGCCGTCCGCGCGGGATGCGTCCCCGCGGTCGCGGCGGCCGTCGAAGACGCGCTGGGGCTGGACGACGTCCCGGAGACGGAGCCGCCCGCGCCGAAGCCCGAGCCGGACGTCCGGCCGGAGGCCGCCCAGCCGCCCGCACCGCGGCGGCGCGCCCCGGCCGAGGACCACGACGAGGAGGGCTTCGTGCTCAAACCGGTCAGGGACTGAGCGGCGCCCGAACGCCCCGGTAGCGGCGAGTGTCCTCACCCACTCGCGGTGCGCCGTCCGGGCGCCTGCCCGCGGCCGGTGCCATCCTGGGAGGCATGACCCACTACGCACTGACCCAGTCCGTGGCGATCGCGACCGACCTCGAGGCCAAGGGGTTCCTCGGGACGGTCGGCAAGATCGCCGCCGCCACGATCATCTTCTTCATCGCGATCGGCCTGATCGTCGGGCTGATCCTCGGCTACTTCATCGGCCGTTCGGTCGGACGGCGCCAGGGCAGCGGCGGCTGATCGGGGCAACCCGGCTGTCCGGAACGGGACAGAACCTCGCGCGGGGCTTCACCAGTGCCCGCGCGAGTTCCTATTCTGGACGGAAATTCACCCTGGCGAGGGGACGAGTCCATGCGGACCGTGCTCGTGATGCTGCTCGTGTTCGCCTCCTTGACCGTCCCGCGCGCGGCCGCCGCGGTTTGCGCGCTCTCCTGCGACACCCTCGATCCGTCGCGGGCCGCGCAGGAGAGTTTTCCGTTGCCGGACAAGGATCTCAACGGCCGGGTGCTGCGGCTGCACGTCTCCGATCCCGACGGGATGGCGTGGGCCAGCATCGACAACGGCCGCACCGGTGACGCGGTGTGGCTCGACCGGTCCTGGGACGGCGGCAGCACCTGGGACGGCCTGCTCGGCAAAGCGAGCGTCCCGGACACGTGGACCGGCACCCGCACGCTCATGTACAACCTCACCGACCCCGTCGGCCACCGCCGCGGCCTGCTCCGGGCCTGCGGGGACGCACAGGCGGTCGCGTGCACGGCCTGGATCTACCCGACCGTCTGCGATGCCGCCTGCGACGGTTCCGCGCCCGGGACCGGCGACAGCCAGCCGGTGCCGTCCGCGACGATCTTCGGCCGGGCCGTCCGGCTCCACTTCGACGAACGCGGAATGGCCTGGGCCGGCCTCGATTCCGGCGGTCCCGGCGATGAAATCTGGCTGGACCGCTCGTGGGACGCGGGCGCGACCTGGCCTGACGGCTCGTCGCTCGGCCGCACGACTGTCCCCGCCGGTGCGACAGCGGCACAGACCGCGACCTTCGCCACCCGGGATCCACGCGGACGGATGAGCGGCGGCGCCGTTCGGGCGTGCGGCCGGGAAGCCAACCACCAGGAAGGCGCTTGCACCGAGTGGGCGCGTCCCGTCCAGTCGCGGGTCGCTGCCGCGGTCGACGCCTTGCTGTTCTCGCAGGATGTTTACCGCGCTTGGTGGCCGTCGAGCTGGTGGAATTCGGCGGTCGCGGTGACCGCACTGGCGGATTCCGGAGTCTCCGGCGTGGATCCCGTGCTGGCGCGGGTCTTCGACGTGAACCGGTCCGCGTTTCCCGCCGGGGCGCGGAGTTCCGACCCGATCGCCGGCGACTTCATCAGCCGCGCGATCGACGACACCGCGTGGTGGGGCCTGGCGTGGCTCGCCGCGTACGACCGCACGCACGACGGACGTTATCTCGCCGAAGCCGCGAAAATCGCCGATTACGTGCACGGCTTCTGGGATCCCAGCACCTGCGGCGGTGGAGTCTGGTGGGACCGCGAACGGACGTACAAGAACGCTGTCACCAGCGGGTTGTACCTGCGTCTCGCCGCCGCCTTGCACCGCCGCCTCGACGGTGACACCGAATGGCTCGCGCGTGCCCGTGCGGCCGGGGACTGGTACCTGCGCAGCGGTCTGATCAACTCGGCGGGGCTGGTCAACGACGGTCTCACCGCGGGTTGCGCGAACAACGGCCAGACCGTCTGGACCTACAACCAGGGCCTGGCGATCGGCGGCTTCACCGAACTCTGGCGGGCGACCGGCGACCAGTCCTATGCGGACACCGCCCGGCGACTGGCGGACGCGGCGATGACCGGCCTCACTTCGGAGGGTGTCCTGGTGGAGTCGTGCGATACCGGCTCGTGCGACGACAACCAGAAGCAGTTCAAAGGCATTTTCCTGCGGTACTTCGGCGATTTCGCTTCGGCCGCCGATCAGAAGTACCGGGATTTCGTGCGCCAGCAGGC
The DNA here is from genome assembly GCF_053611505.1 of Amycolatopsis sp. NPDC054798. Lineage (NCBI taxonomy): Bacteria > Bacillati > Actinomycetota > Actinomycetes > Pseudonocardiales > Pseudonocardiaceae > Amycolatopsis > Amycolatopsis sp. NPDC054798. Next base: position 48,984 of record NZ_JBSHAM010000035.1, read on the forward strand.
GGATTCGGTGTGGCTGCGGGACCGTGATCCGCTGAACCGGATCGGCGAGCGGTGGGCCGGCGGCACGCCGAACGCGGTGGATTGGCGGACTCAGACCTCCGGGCTGGAGGCGTTGATCGCTGCTGCCGCGCAGTAGGTTCCGTTGCGCCAGACGTGCCGGATCGAGAGGGTGTCGCCGATGGCGGCCGTCGGATCGCCGGTGACCAGCACGAGGTCTGCGCGGAAACCGGGCTTGATCCGGCCGCGGTCGGCCAGCCCGAAGCGCTGAGCCGGGATGGATGTCGCTGCTCGAAGGGCTTCGGTCGGAGTGAATCCCGCCGTCGTCAGCAGGCGCAGTTCGTCGTGCAGGCTGGCGCCGTGGGCCATCCCGGGTGCGCCGAGGTGCGCGGCGTCCGTTCCCGCGAGGATGTCGACGCCGGCTTTCTTGAGCGCAGCCAACGTTTCCAGCGCGTAGCCGAAGTGCTCGCGGGGGCTGGTGGCCATCGCTCCGGACAGGTTCTCCCGCCATTCCGGGCCCAGCTTGGGGTAGACACGCGGATCCTCGGCGAGCCGTCGACCGGCAGGCTCACCGGTGATCGACGCGATCACCGTCACCGTGGGAATCACGAAAACCCCTGCGGCGGCGATCTTTTCGATCAACTCCGCGGTGTGCGGACGGTCGAAGAAGAGATGGGTGAGCCCGTCCACTCCGGCGTCGACGACTTGTTCGACGGTCTCGACGGTCATCGCGTGGGCCAGCACCATTTTCCCGCGTCGGTGGCTTTCGCGAACCGTCGCCGCGACCAGTTCCGGAGCGAGACGGGGCAGCGGGTCGCCTCCGAAGAGCTGACCGTCTTCCACCAGCACTTTGAGATAGTCGGCTCCCTCAGCGATCCTGGCCTCGACAAAGGCCGGTACGTCCTGCGGGCGCGCGGCAGTCGGCCACGGCGGGTCGCCTTCGCCCTTGCGCAGCTGCTGCGGATGCCCGCCCGCCGGAGTGAGCCCGATGGACGGAGAACGCACGTCGGCAAGGCCATCCGAGGCGGCGACCTTGCGGCGCAACGGAATCATCTGCTGTGGCATCGAGAGCATGTCGAATTCAGTGGTGACCCCGAACGTCAGCGCCTGGCGGAGCGACTCCGCGTCGGTGTGCGTGTGCGCGTCGATGAGGCCGGGCAGCAGAGTGGCCCCGCTGGCGTCGACGAGGTCGACCCCTTCGGGACGGCGGCCCGCGACGCTCGCGATCCGTCCGTCGGCGACCTCGACGTCCACGATTCCCAGCGAGTTCTCACCGTCGAAGACGCGTGCGCCGGTAATGACGAAGTGGTTCACGGAGAACTCCCGGCAGGTTGTGCGGTGGTGACTCCGAAACCGTAAGCAGCGATGATCTTGGTGCCAAGAGGGCACTTTCCGGCTAGCTGGTGAGGTCGAGGTGACCAGGTCGCCTGGGCAGCGGAAGGCCCGGACGTTCCGCCGGAACGCCCGGGCCGGTTCGGGGTCAGTGCCAGCCGTGCCAGTCAGGCAGGGGTGTTCCACTTCTGGTCCGCGGATCCCGTGCAGTCGCGCAGGGCGAGGCGGGTACCTTCGGCGCTCGCGCCGTCCTTGGTGCCGAGGCAGCGGCCCGAACCGGGGTTCAGGATGCTGCCGTCGCCGCGGATTTGCCAGTTCTGCGCGGCGGAGCCGTCGCACTCCCACAGCTCGGCGAGATCACCGGACGTGCGCAGGCATTTGCCCAGCGACCGGAGCGTCCCGTCGCGGACGGTCCATTGCTGGGCGCTGGTGTAGTCGCATCCCCACAACTGGACGGCGGTTCCGTTGTCCCGTCCGGAAAAAGCGACGTCCACACACCTGTTCGCCACGCCGGTGACGGTGCCGACCGCGTACGGCCGATCGCCGCGGATAAGGAATTCGCTGCTGGCGACATTCCAATGCGTGGCGAGGTAGGTTCCTTCCGGCGGCCTGGTGTTGAAATAGTCGTCGCCGTTGCAGTCGATTTGGTTTTCCGGTGCTCCGGGACACGATTTCACCAGCTGGCCCGGCGGATTCGGCAATCCGCCGTCGTCGTAGCACATGATGTCTTCGTCGTCCCAGCAATGGCCGTTCCTCGACGCGTGCGGGGCGCTCGAGTTCACCGCGCCGAGGGTGTGCAGCAGTTCGTGGCCGCTGGCCTGCCAGGACCAGCACCCGGTGCCGACCGTCGCGTAATGCGGGCCGTTGTTGTACTGGTTGTCCGCGCCAGGGCGGTCGTCTCCGCCGCTGCCGAACGCCAGCCCGCAGCCGTCCTTGTCGTACCAGACCAGGTACTTCCGGTCGGCTCGGTTGTACCCTTGCTCTCCGATGGCGTCCGCTATCGCCTGCGGATCGCTCATTCTCGCCGGATCGACGGCGACGTCGTCGATCGTGGCGCGGCAGTTCGCGTCGGTCACGAACCGTACGTGCCGGATTTCGCCGCCGAGGCGCAGTCCCGCTTCGACGAAATCGTCGTCGATCTGGTCGGCGAAAGTGCGGAACTGCTCCGCCAATTGGTCGTGCCGGTCGGGCTGATTGGTGGCGTGCACGTAGACTGCTTGGACGCGTTTTCCGCTCTGCCCGTCCCCGTCGCACGGGGTGGAATGGGGAATCGCTCGTGGTGCGGGGGAGGCCGTGGCGGTCGCTGGTGCTGGTGCTGAAATCGACAACGCCCCGGCAAGTAAAGCGGCTACGATCGCTGCGGCGCGGGTTCTTTTTCTCACGGGATTTCGCCTTTCCTCGGAAAATCCACTGTGGAATGCCGGATGACCGCGGAGGAAGTTGCGAGAGCGAAGGCCATTCCGCTGCCCGGCGTGGTTGCCAGCGTAAAGACAGTGAGTGATTCGTCAACAGCGGTGCGGCCGCTTGACCGGTTTTCTGTCTCGTCGGGGCGCCGGGTGCGGTGCGCGCGGGCATTTCCGGGGTCCGGCCGGGCATTTCTGTGGCGGAGATTCTCGGGGAGGGGCTGACTCTCGGCGGTGCGGGACTGCGGCTGCGCCGAACTTCACGGTTGTCCTGGCCGGGCGCCCGGTCTCACCCACGTTGCCCGGCCGGGGGTGAGTGGCGGTTTCCGTCGGCGAGGAGGCCGTGCTCAAACAGCCCGGCCAGGAGCGGACAGCCGTTCTCGTCGGCGGGGTGGCGGTGCTCGGACCGTGCGCCGGGGGTGAACGGGTGTTCTCATCGGCAAGGCGGCGGTGCCCGGATCGCCCGGTCGGGAGTGTGCGGCTGTTCCGGTAGGCGAGGGGGCGGTGCTCAGACCGTCTCGTCGGGAGTAAGCGGTTGTCCTCGTCGGCGAGGCGGCAGCGCACTCCCGGCCGTCCAGGAGCCAGCAGCCGTTCCCGTCAGCGAGGCGGCAGTGCCCAGACCTCCGGCAGGGAGAAAACGCTCATCTCCCACCCGTTACGCGGCACCGCTCGAACCGCCCTCGCCCCACCCGGCGGCCGCGCCCAACCCGGCAGCCCCGCCCAACCTGGCGACTGCGCCCCAACCTGGCAGCTCCGCCCCACCCGGCAACTGCGCCCCACCCGGCGACTGCGCCCCAACCTGGCAACTGCGCCCCAACCTGGCAGCTCCGCCCCGCCCGGCAACCGCGCCCCAGCCCGGCAACCCCGCCTAACCCGGCAACCCCGCCCAACCCGGCCCAACTCCGCAACCCGGCCGACCACCTCATCCCAGCCACCCCGCCCACCCACCACACCCGCTCAACCTCGGCAAACACCCCTTGTCCGCCTGCCATGCGTGATGTATACATCTTGTCCATGAGCAGTGTACGACAGGCTGGGCGGGCCGGGTCCGCGCAGGACGTCACCTATCGGTTCCTCAAGCAGCGCATCGCCGAGCTGCCGCGCGACGGCGGGACTTTCCTCACCGAATCGGAGGTCGCCGAGGCGGCGGGGACGTCCCGGACGCCGGTGCGGGAAGCGCTGTTGCGGCTCGAGGCGGAGGGGTTTCTCGAGATCGTGCCGAAGAAGGGCGCGTTCGTGCCGCCGATTTCCGATTCGGAGGTGCGGGCGGTGATGGAGGCGCGCGAGCTGGTCGAGGACTGGTGTGTCCGCAAGCTCGCCGAGCGCGTCGACGAGGCCTTCCTCGCCGAGCTGGACGAGATCCTGCGGAAGCAGCGCGAAATGGTCGGCGAGCCGGTGCGGTTCATCGAGTTCGACCGCGCGTTCCACCGGGCGATCGTGCGGCGGGCGGGGAATCCGGTGCTGGCCGAGTTCTACGAATCGTTGCGGGAGCGGCAGGTCCGGATGGGCCTGCGGGCGGTCGCGGGGAGTGAAACCCGTGCGGAAACCGTGCTGGCTGAGCACGCGGCGATCGTCGAAGCGCTCCGCGGCGGCGAACCGGAAGCGGCCGGGGAAGCGCTGGCGCAGCACTTGTCCAGCACGATGACGGCGTTGCGGGTCGGGGAGCGGCTGTGAAAGTCGCGCTGGTGCAGCTGGCCAGCCCGCCGGACGAGACGGCCGCGGAGCGCCGGGTGCGGGCCGGGCAGCTGGTGGAGTCGGCGCGCGGGGCCGAGCTGGTCGTGCTGCCGGAGTTGTGGGCTGCCGGGTACTTCTCGTTCGACGCGTATCCGGACGAGGCGGAAACGCTGGACGGGCCGACGGTCGCGGCGGGGCGCGAGTGGGCGCGCAGCCTCGGCGCGTATGTGCATCTCGGCAGTGTGGTCGAGAGGGACACGGCGGGCAGGCTGTTCAACACCGCGGTGTTGCTCGCGCCGGACGGCACGATCGCGCATACCTATCGCAAGGTGCACGTCTTCGGCTACGCCTCGCGGGAAGCGGAACTGCTCACGCCGGGCGACACGCTCAGTGTCGCGGAGACGGAGCTCGGGCCGATTGGGGCCACGACCTGTTACGACTTGCGGTTTCCCGAGTTGTGGCGCGGGCTGGTGGACCGCGGAGCGAAGACGGTCGTCGTTCCGGCGGCATGGCCGGCGGCGCGGCGCGAGCACTGGCGGATGTTCACCTCGTGCCGTGCGGTGGAAGAGCAGGTCGTGGTGATCGCGGTGAACGCGGCCGGCACGCAGCACGGCGGCGTCGAGCTGGCCGGTGCCAGCCGGATCGTCGATCCGTGGGGGACCGTGCTGGCCGAGGCGGGCACGGGCGAGGAAGTGCTGCGCTGCGAAATAGACCAATCCATTGTGGACACCGTGCGGGCGGAGTTCCCGGTGCTGGCCGATCGCCGGTGGCCGGTGTCCACAGCAGACTGCACAGGAGCGGGAGTATGACCACGATTGCCCTGCACGTCGCGGGAAGCGGGGAGGAACTGGCGTTCACCCCGGCGCGGCTGGTGGTGGCCGGGTACACCGGCAGCGACGAGGCCGCGGTCGAGGAGCACATCGCCGAGCTGGCGGCGATCGGCGTGCCGCGGCCGGAAACGGTGCCCGCGTTTTACCAGCTGGATCCGGAATTGCTGACGACGGAGCCGGTGGTCGGGGTGACCGCGCCGGGGACGTCGGGCGAGGTCGAGCCGGTGCTGATCCGCCATCAGGGGCGGTATTTCCTCGGCGTCGGGTCCGATCACACTGACCGCGACCTGGAGCGCGACGGCGTCGCACTGTCCAAAGCGGCCTGTCCGAAGCCGCTCGGGGAAGTGGTCGCCGAGCTCGGCTCTGAAGTGTCCATTCCGGACTGGGACCACGTCGTCGCGGACTCCAGTGTGGACGGATGCCCGTACCAGAAGGGGGAACTGGCCGCACTGCGGCACCCGGCGGATCTGCTCGAACGGCTCGGTCCGATCGAGGGCGATTTCGCGCTGTACTGCGGCACTTTGCCGTTGCTCGGCGGCGAATTCGTGCCCGGCGCGTACTGGCGCGTCCACCTGGAGCTGCCCGGCGGCCCGACCTTGACCCACGCGTACGAAACGAAACAGAGGAGCGAGTGATGCGCAGCGGAGCCGACTACCTGGCCGCACTGAAAGGCCCCCGGCGGATCTACCTCGACGGCGCGCCGGTCGAGGACGTCGCCCACCACCCAGCGTTCGCCCCGATCGCGAAGACCATCGCGGAACTGTTCGACCTCGCGGCCGACCCGGAGTCCGGCATCTCGGTCGCCGACCCGGCGACCGGGTCCACCGTGAACCGTCTCTTCACGCCGCCGCGCAGCAGGGAAGACCTCAAGGCGTACCGCGAAGCGGCGACGACTTGGGCACGGCACACGCACGGCTGGGTCGGCCGCAGCCCGGACCACGTCGGTGCGTTCGTCGCAGCCTTTTCCGCGCACCCCGAGGCGTTTTCGCAAGGGGAGCGCGACTTTTCCGCCAACATCGCCGCTTATCACAAGCGCGTGCTGGAGGAGAACCTGTATGTCTCCTACGCGATCATCCCGCCGCAGGTGTCGCGGGCGACCACCGCGCACGCCTGGGAAGGCGACTTGATCCAGGCGGGCGTCGCGGAGGAGCGCGAGGACGGCATCGTGATCCGCGGGGCGCAGATGCTCGCGACCGGCGGCGCGGTGGCCGACGAGATCTTCGTGTCCTGCATCAAGCCGCTCGGACCGGAGGACGCCGACTTCGCGCTCGGCTTCGCGGTTCCCGTTGACGCAGAAGGACTTAAGCTCTACTGCCGCCGTCCGTACGCTCCGGCAGCCACGAGCGAATACGACTACCCGCTCACCTCGCGATACGACGAAACCGATGCGCTGGTGGTCTTCGACGACGTCTTCATTCCGTGGGACCGGGTGTTCGTCTACCGTGATGTCGCCGGATTGCGGCGACAGTTCTTCGACACCGGCGCGCACGTGTTCGGCAACTGGCAGGCGCAGATCCGGTTCATGGTGAAGACGCAGTTCATCGCCGGCCTAGCCCGCAAGGTCGCGGCGGTCAACGGAGTCGACAAATTCCCCGGCGTGGTCGAGAAGCTGGGCGAGCTGGCCAGCCTCGCGTCCATTGTGGAATCGGCCGTGCTGGCTGCCGAGTACACCGCCGAGCCGGACGAGAACGGCATGTGGCGGCCCGGTTCCCGCGCGGTGTACGGCGCGATGGGGCTGCAGGCCGAGCTGTACCCGCGGCTGCTGGCGATCCTGCGCGACCTGGTCGGCGGCGGCGTGCTGCAGGTGCCCTCCAGCGTGGCGGACCTGACGAATCCGGAGACCCGCGCCGATATCGACAAGTACATTCACAGCCCGTCCGCGCCCGCGGAGGAGCGGGTGAAGCTGTTCAAGCTCGCCTGGGACGTCGTCGGCAGCGAATTCGCCGGACGCCACCACCAATACGAGATGTTCTACGCCGGCGCGCCGTTCGTGGTGAAGGGCTACGCCTTCCGCAACTACGGCTTCGACGCCGCGCTCGGCGACATCGACGCCTTCCTGTCCAGCTACGACCTCGACGGAGCGATCACCCGATGAACAAGCCGGAACACGAATTCTTCCCGGTGACCGACGTCGCTTTCACGGTCTGCCCAGGCGACGACCCGAAGATCACCGAGCGGGTTCTCGCCAAGGACCCGGAAACCGGGGTGGCGACGCGGATCCTGCGCTACGAACCGGGTGCCGATTCGACGCCGATGGGCGTGCAGAAGCACGATTTCTGGGAGGAGGTCTACATTCTCGAAGGTTCGTTCACCGACCTCACGCTCGGCCGGACGTTCACCGCGGGGATGTACGCCTGCCGCCCGCCGGGCATGCCGCACGGCCCGTGGCGGACCGACGAGGGGGTCGTCACGTTCGAGGTCCGCTACCCCGCCTGACCCCCTCGTGAGTGGCGATGCCGGTGCTAACCGGCATGAACACTCACGAGGCCCTTCGCAAGGGAGAGCCCCATGATCACCACTTCGTCGACGTCCTCGGCCGAGGTCGACCCGATGACGATGCGCCGCACGATGGGGCGTTTCGCCACCGGCGTCGCGGTGGTCACCACCCGGGCGGCGGGGGTGCCGCACGGGATGACCGTCAACTCGCTGACGTCGGTTTCGCTGGACCCGCCCCTGCTGCTCGTGTGTCTGACGACCGGCGCGCGCAGCACCGACGCGGTCGTCGAGGCGGGCCGGTTCGCGGTGAACATCCTGTCCGCGCGGCAGGAACAGCTCGCGCTGCGTTTCGCTCGCCGCGGCGAGGACCACTTCGCCGGGCTGGAGGTGACCGAAGGCCGTCATCGCGTGCCGGTGATCCCGGACGCCTTCGCGCACCTCGAATGCGACGTCGAGCGGCATCTGATCGCCGGCGACCATGTCGTCGTGTTCGGGCACGTGCGCAGCGTGTGCGAGCGCGACGGCGAACCGCTGGCGTTCCACGGGGGACGGTTCGCGGACCTCGCCGACCGGGCCAACGAGCCCGTGCACTGGTTCTTCTGAGGTCGTTCCCAGGGGGGGAACACGCCTCGGTGGCTGCGTCAACAGCCACCGAGGCTTCCGGTACCAGCACTGCGTCCCTCCGACTAGAGGAGCCGAAATGGCCGATACCTCTCGCGAACGTAACAGAAAACGCCCGCACACGCGGCTGGGGGTGGTGGCGGCGTCGAGCCTCGCCGGCACCGCCGTCGAATGGTACGACTTCTTTCTGTACGGCACCGCGTCCACTTTGGTCTTCAACAAACTGTATTTCCCGTCGCACGACCCGTTGGTCGGCACTGTTCTGGCCTTCGCCACCTACGCGGTCGGCTTCCTCGCCCGGCCGCTCGGCGCGGTGGTGCTCGGCCACTTGGGCGACCGCAAGGGGCGGCGGTCGACGCTCATCGCTAGCCTGCTGCTGATGGGCGCTTCGACCTTCTTGATCGCATTGCTGCCCACTTACGAGGCAGTCGGCGTGCTCGCGCCGTTGCTGCTCGTCGTTTGCCGCTTGGTGCAAGGGTTTGCGCTCGGCGGCGAATGGGGCGGGGCGGTGCTGCTAGTGTCCGAACACGGCGACAGCGCGAGGCGGGCGTTCTGGTCTTCGTGGCCGAATGTCGGGCCGCCATTGGGGAATCTGCTCGCTGCCGGTGTGCTGGCCGTGCTCGGCGGCGTGATGCCGTCGGCGCAGTTCCTGTCGTGGGGCTGGCGGATCGCGTTCGGGCTGTCCGCGGTGCTGGTTCTGATCGGCCTGTGGCTGCGGCTTTATGTCGCGGAAACCCCGTTGTTCAAGGACGCTCCCAAGCCTAAGGGACTGCCTGCCGGTGTGGTCGTCCGCAAGCATTGGCGCAGCGTTCTTCTCGCGGCGGCAACGCGTTTCGGCGAGAACGCCGGGTTCTATCTGTTCTCGTTGTTCGTGATCACTTACGTCACGACTGTGCTCAAAATGGACAGTTCGGTCGGCTTGACGGCAGTGCTGGTCGGGCAGGCGTGCGCGGTGGTGACGATCCCGCTGTTCGCCCTGCTGGCCGACCGGATCGGACGGCGGCCGATTTACCTGGTCGCCTCGGTGGCGACGATCGTGTGGGCGTTCGTGTTCTTCGCGCTGGTCGACACGCGCAGTCCCGGGTTGATCACGGTCGCGGTGGCTGGCGGATTGCTGATCTTCGCCGCGTACAGCTCGGTGATCGGGGCGTTCTTCGCGGAGCTGTTCCCGACTGAGGTGCGGTATTCCGGGGTTTCGCTGGCGTACAACCTGGCGTCGGTACTGGCCGGTTCGCTCGCGCCGATCATCGCGATCGGGCTGTACGCGAAATTCGGCACCGGTTACGCGATCGGCGTCTATCTGGCGGTGATGGGCTTGATTTCGCTGGTGGCTTCGCTGATCGCGAAGGAGACGAAGTCGGTGGATCTCGGTTCGGTGGCTGGAGACGCGGCGAAGAAGGAGGAAGTTCGTGCACCCGTTGACTGAGTACCTGAACGCTTACGGCCGCAGCGAGAAGGACCTTCTCGACGGCGAGCGTGAGCAGATCGCGGCCGCTGACGCGGACTACGACACGGACAAGCACTGGGCGTTCGAGATCAAGCCCGAGGAATGCGCGCTGATCGTCGTGGACCTCCAGGAGGATTTCGTCCGCCCGGACGGGCCGATGCGGGTGCCGGAGGCGTACCGGCAGCTGCCGCGGGTGCAGGCGCTGATCGAGGCTTGCCGGGAGGCCGGGGTGCCGGTGCTGTACACCGAGCACACGATCGCCCCGGACGTCGCACACGACTTCTACGCCTTCTGGCCGCCGATCGCGAGCGGTGCGATCGCGGAGGGAAAGCCGGGAGCCAAGCTGTACCACGGGTTGCAGCCACGCGACGGCGAACGCGTCATTTCCGCGAAACACACGTACGACTCCTTTGCGGGCACGGATCTCGACTACGCGTTGCGGTGCCAGGGAGTCCGGACGCTGATCGTGTGCGGCACGCTCACCAACTTCTGCTGCGAATCCACCGCCCGGACCGGGTATTTCCTCGGCTACCACATCGTGTTCGGCTCAGATGTCAACGCGACCGACAACGCCGAAGCTCACCGCGCCACGCTCCGCACCATTCGGCGTGGCTTCGGCCGGGTAATGGACCACCAGACGATCATCGCCGCGCTGAGCGAGGGCGACACCCTGCACCGCGAAGCGAAAACCAGGATATCCAGAACCTGATTGGCCCGCCGGAAAGTCCGTGAGGGACTCGCATTCCCTCACGGCTTTTCCAGCCGGTACCCCGACCCGTGGGAGGTCAGTCGCCCGCCGGTGGGAGGGGCGAAGTGCGTTCCCAGCACGAGAGTTCCCGAATCGGCCAGCCCGGCGAGCAGGCGGCGGCGGGTCTTCTCGGATTCCGCCGGGTCGATGTCCACCGACGCGCCGATCTCCGGGCGCGCGAACTGCACCGGGTGGTGCACCGCGTCCCCGGTGATGAGCGCTGTTTCGCCGGAGCTGGTCAGTTCGATCGAGACGTGGCCCGGGGTGTGGCCGGGCGTCGGCAGCAACCGCACGCCGGACACGATCTCCACCCCGGCCTCGGGGACGTCGACCAGGTCCAGCAGCCCCGCGCGTTCCACCGGCAGCACGGAATCCTCGAACATCTGCCGCCGCGGCGCGTCCATCTCGTAGCTCGCCCAGAACTCCCGTTCGGCCCGTGCGGTGACGTGCCGGGCAGAGGCGAACGTCGGCACCCATTCGCCGTCCTGTTCGCGGGTGTTCCAGCCGACGTGGTCGGTGTGCAGATGGGTGAGCAGCACCAGATCCACCTCGTCCGGGGCGAATCCGGCGGCGGCCAGCGCGTCCAGGTATCCGGTGTCCAGGCCGTGCCACGCCGGGTTGGCGCGGGCCTTCCCGTTGCCGATCCCGGTGTCCACGAGGATCTTCATCCCGTCCTTCTCGAACGCGAAACTGTGGCTGTGCAAGCGGATCGCGCCGTCGCCGGCGAAATCCGGCCGCAGCCAGTCCTCGCCCGAGACGACCTCGGCGGTCGCGCCGGGCAGCAGCCACGGCCCGGTCGCGGCGGGCAGTTCGATTTCGTCGATCCGGTGGACGGTGACCTCACCGACGGTCCAGGACATGGCAACCCCTCCTTAACGCAACATATTTGCTTTAAGCGACGGTAGCGGCTACTGTCGCTTAAAGCAAACACTTAGCTTTTAGGAGTTCCTGTGTCCGACCTGACCCCCGACGAGGCGGCGAGCCTGGCCGCCCGAGCCGGACTGCCGCTGGCCGCCGCGCGGCATACCAGCGTGGCCGCCGTCGCCAACCACATCCACTCGGTGGTATCTGTCCTGCGCGACCTGGATTTCGGCGACACCCCGCCCGCTTCCGTCTACCGCGCGGAGGAGGGCGTCCGCCATGTCGCTGGCTGACCTCGCCCTCGCCGAAGCCTCCGCCGCGATCCGGGACCGGCGCGTGTCGCCAGTCGAGCTGGTCGAGGACGTCCTGACCCGCATCGACGAGGTGGAACCCCGGCTGCACGCCTATGTCGAGGTGGTCGCGGATCGAGCCCGCGCCGAAGCGCGAGCCGCGGCAGACGAAGAGGCCCGCAGTCCGCTGCACGGCGTCCCGATGGGCTTGAAGGACCTGATCGACGTCGCCGGAACCGCGACCACCGCCAGCTCCCAGGTCCGCGCCGGACATCGCGCCGAACAAGACAGCACCGTCGCCGCCCAGCTCAAGGCCGCCGGAGCGGTGCTCCTCGGCAAAACCCACACACACGAATTCGCCTACGGGCTCACGACCCCGCAGACCCACAACGCGCGGAACCCGTCCCGCGTGGCCGGAGGATCCAGCGGCGGTTCGGCGGTAGCAGTCGCGGCGGGCGCGGCGACGTTCGCCCTCGGCACCGACACCGGCGGCTCGATCCGAGTCCCCGCCGCGCTGAACGGAGTCGTCGGCCTCAAACCGACTTACGGCCTCATCCCCAGGAACGGCGTGACGTCGCTGTCCTGGTCGCTGGACCACGTCGGCCCGATCACCCGCACCGTCGAGGACGCCGCACTCGTCCTGTCCGTCCTGAGCGGACAGTCGTATCCGACCGGCGGCGACGTGACCGGCCTGCGCGTCGGAGTCCCCGGCAACTACTACTTCGACCACCTCGACCCCGCGGTGGAAGCCGCAGTCCGAGAAGCGATCGGCCATCTCGCCGAACTGGGCGCCGAGCTGGTCGACGTCGAAATCCCGATGACCCGCTACCTCCAGGCGACGCAGTGGGGCCTGATGGTTCCCGAAGCCACGGCCTACCACGAACGAAGCCTGCGCACCGTGCCCGACCAGTACGCCGCCGACGTCCGGGTCCTGCTCGAAGCCGGCGAGTTGATGAGCGCGGGGGACTACCTGCGCGCCCAGCGCGCCCGCACCCTCATGCGCCAGGAATGGACGCGACTGTTCGAAAAGATCGACGTGATCGCCGCACCGACCGTCCCGATGACCGCCGTCCCAGCCGGACAGGAGACGGTCACCTGGTCCGACGGCACCGTCGAAGCGGTCTCGGACGCGTACGTGCGCCTGTCTGCCCCCGCGAACATCACCGGCGTACCAGCCTTAACGCTCCCGATCGGCGACGACGCCGACGAGATGCCGATCGGCCTGCAACTGCTCGCCCGGCCACACGGAGAAGCGGTGCTGCTGCGGACCGGACACGCACTGGAACGGGCGCGGCTTAAAGTGGCACGGTGAGCCAGAAGCGGATGGTGCGTCCCGGCGGGCGCAGCGCGCGAGTCCAGGAATCGGTGCACGCCGCCGTCCGCGACCTGATCGCCGAATCGGGCCGGGACGCGCTGACCGTGCCGCAGGTCGCGGCGCGCGCAGGCGTCACGCCGTCAACGATCTACCGGCGTTGGGGCGACCTTCAGGAACTCCTGTCGGATGTCGCGGTCGAGCGCCTGCGCCCGGAGGCGCCGCCGGAGGACTACGGCTCCCTTGCGGCGGACCTGGCGGCGTGGACCGAACTGTTCCTGGACGAGATGGCCTCGCCCGCGGGCCGGGCCTACATCCGGGACGCGCTGCTCGGCGATCCGGACGGCAGCAACGCCGGACAGTGCTCGGCGTACGCCGCTGACCAGGTGGAAGTCGTCCTGGCCAGGGCGGTCGCCCGGGGCGAGGCAGCGCCGGACGCGGAGACGGTGATGGACCGCGTGGTGGCGCCGATCATGTACCGGATCCTGTTCCGCCCGGACGGTCTCGACGCCGCCTACGCCCGCCGGCTGGCGGCCGGGGTGCTGGCCGAGAACCCTTAGAACCACTGCACGCAGTGCGGGAGGCGGTCCGACCGGAACAGCAGATCCGCCCGCCGAGCCGCTTCCTCGTGATGCGCCTGGACATGCCCGGCCCGCACCAGCGTGCTCGGCAGCGTCCCGCCGAGGTAGACCGACCCGAGGTCGCTGACGTCCAGCGTCAGGTCCGGTTCCTGGTCCGTCCGCACGCATTCGGCCTTCCCGTCCCGCACCGTCAGCAGGTACCGGCCGCGGTCATCCAGGAACGGGTCGGTCACGTCGAGCACCAGCGAACCGTCGGCGAACCAGCCGCGGGCGGTCAGGGCGCGCGGGACGTCCAGGATCCGCAGCCAGAGCCAGTCCGTTTCGGTGGGCTCGGCCGCGCGGAGGTCGGCCAGCTGCCAGCGCAGCGGGTTTTCCGGCGGGAGGTGCTTGAACTTGATCTGTTCGACCAGGTCGTGCCCGAGCAGATACTGGGTCAGCGAGGTGAAGGACGCGTCGTCGACCGCGATGACCTCGTCGACCGTCAGAGTGCCGTCGTTGACCACGTAGCTGGCGTATCCGTCCGCGGTGCCGTCGGCGTCCCGGTGCACGGCGATGTACCGCGGTTCCGGTGCGATCGGCGGGTGTCCCGCGCCCAGCGCCCACCAGCGGTGCGGCCGCGAGAGCGCACCGGGCTGGGTGCGGCGGTAGCGGTCGTAGATCTCTTCCAGGAGCTCAGCGCAGTCGGCGCGGCGCAGCAGTTCGAGTGAGCCGGTCGCGACGGCCGAACCCCCGCGCGGGGTGCCGAAAGCGGCGCGGTGCCGTTGGACGGTCAGCTGCTGCGTGTAGGTCGCCGGTCCGTAGCCGAACCGCCGGTAGATCACCGCTTCGCTGCAGAGCAGCATGGACAGGAACTCCCCGCGAGCGCGGACGTCGGCGAGCTGCTCTTGCATCATCGCGCGGAGCACGCCCTGGCGCCGGTGCGTCGGCAGCACCCCCACGGCAGTCACGCCGGCGGCGGGGACGAGCACGTCGCCCGGCAGCGTGAGGTCGAAGGAGTACGCGCCGGTGGTGCCGATCGGCTTCCCGTCCGGCGCGACGGCGACGAGACTCCGTTCGCTCTCGAAAGCGCCCAGGATGCCGCTGCCTGCCGACTCCGGCCAGTAACGGCCGAACGCGGCTTGGACGGTGCTGAAGAAGAGGTCGTAATCGTTGTTGTGCCGGATTTCCATCGCAGGAGTCCCCCAGGAGCAGACGGTGTCTCCACGGTATCCCAGCCGTGCTCCCGGGGGCAGGCAAGCGATTTACGCCTGAAGCGCCTCCGGCCGGACGCGCGCCTGGAACTTCTGCAGCAACGCCGCCGCGACGCTCACCGCGATCACCGCCGGTTCCTTGCCGGTCAGGTCCGGAAGGCCGATCGGGGTCGTGATCCGGGACAGCGCCGCCTCGTCGTGGCCGAGATCGGTCAGGCGTTTCCGGAACCGCGACCACTTCCCGGCGGATCCGATCAGCCCGATCGACCCGCACGTGCCGCTGCGCAGAGCCGCGTCGCACAGCGCGATGTCCTCGGCGTGGTCGTGCGTCATGATCAGCACGTGCGTGCCCGCGGGCAGCTCCGACAGGACCGTCTCCGGCAGCAGCGGGACCTGGTGGACGTGCACGCTCGCTATCGCGTCGTCGAGCACAGCCAGCCGTTCCGCTGTCAGCTGCGCCGGCCGGCTGTCGATCAGGTGCAGCGAGATCTCGTGCCGGGCGAGCACTCGCGCCAGCTCCAAGCCGACGTGGCCGACCCCGAAGACCGCCACCGCCGGACGCACCGGAAGCGGCTCGAACAACAGCGTCATCGTCCCTCCGCAGCATTGCACGCCGTGCTGGTAGGGAGCCTTGTCGGACAACGAAAGCGTTTGCAGCACCGGTGCGGTCGCGTTGTCCCGCAACAGGTCCCGGGCCCGTTCGATCGCGACCGCCTCGGCGTTGCCGCCGCCGATCGTGCCGTGGCATTCCGTCGAGCCGACCACCATTTTCGCGCCGCCCTCGCGCGGGGTGTGGCCGCGCGAGGACGTCACCGTGACGAGCACACCCGGCAGCCCCGCGTCCCGCAGGTGCTGCACCGCGCTGAGCCAGTTCACGGCTGGCCCACCAGATCCGGCACCGGTGCCTCGGCCTGCGCGGCGGTGACGGCGCGGTCGATCGCCCAGAACACGGCCTCCGGTGTCGCCGGGGAAGCGAGATCGACGCTGTGCCCTGGCTCGCCGAACGCCGCGACGGCCTGCCGCAACGCTTCCCGCACCGCGAAGGCCAGCATCAACGGCGGTTCGCCGACCGCCTTCGAGCCGTAGACCGCGCCTTCTTCCGCGGCGTCGGTGAGCAACGTGACGTTGAAGACCTCCGGCATCTCCGAAAGGCTCGGCAGCTTGTACGTGCTCGCCGCCTGGGTCGCGAGCCGTCCGCGAGACGGCCGGTCGGACTCGTCCCAACGCAGGTCTTCCAGCGTCAGCCAGCCCATGCCCTGCACGAAACCGCCTTCGATCTGGCCGATGTCGATCAGCGGGGACAGGCTGTCGCCGACGTCGTGCACGATGTCGACCCGCCGCGTCCGGTACGCGCCGGTGAAGTCGTCCACCTCGACCTCGGCCAGCGCCGCGCCATAGGCGAAATACTTGAACGGGGTCCCGCTCATCGTCGCGGAATCCCAGCTCAACCCTTCGGTCCGGTAGTACCCGGCCGCCGAGAGGTGCACCCGGTCGAAGTAGGCGGTGTGCACGAGTTCGTCCCAGCCGATTTCCTCGCCGGACGGGGTGCGCGCGGCGCCGCGGACGATCCGGACTTCGCTTTCGGGCACGCCGAGCTTGCCCGCCGCGACGGCCAGAAGCCGGTCGCGGATCTGCTCGCAGGCGTTCTTGACCGCGCCGCCGTTGAGGTCCGCGCCCGAACTCGCCGCGGTGGCCGAGGTGTTCGGCACCTTGTCCGTCCGGGTCGGGGCCAGCCGCACCTTCTCCGGCGGCACGCCCAGCGCGGTCGCGGCCACCTGCAGCATTTTCGTGTGCAGGCCCTGGCCCATTTCGGTGCCGCCGTGGTTGATCAGCACCGAGCCGTCCTTGTACACGTGCACCAGCGCGCCGGCCTGGTTGAACGCGGTGAGGTTGAAGGAAATCCCGAACTTCACCGGCGTGATCGCGAGGCCGCGCTTGGAATGCGCGTGTTTCGCGTTGTACGCCGCGATTTCCGCCTGCCGACGCTCGGCGTCGCCCGAATCCAGCAGCTGCTGCCAGATCCGGTGGATGCGTTCCGGGTGCCGCACCGGCATCCCGTACGGCGTTTCCTGGCCTTCGGTGTAGAAGTTGCGCCTCCGCAGTTCGATCGGGTCGATGCCGAGCAGCGGCGCGCAGCGGCCGAGGATGTCCTCGATCACCAGCATTCCCTGCGGCCCGCCGAACCCGCGGAACGCGGTCTGCGACGTCTTGTTCGTCTTCGCGATCCGCCCCATCGCGCGGACGTGCGGAATCCAGTACGCGTTGTCGACGTGGCACAGCGCGCGGGCGAGCACCGGTTCGGACAGGTCGAGGCTCCAGCCGCCGTCCGCGGTCAGCACGACGTCCAGCGCCTGGAGCTTGCCGTCGGCGTCGAACCCGACGCTCCATTCGGCGTGGAACCCGTGCCGTTTGCCGGTCATCGTCATGTCCTGGGTGCGGGTCAGGCGCAGCCGCACCGGACGCCCGGTGAGCGTGGCGCCGAGCGCGGCGACCGCGGCGTATCCGTGCGGCTGCCATTCCTTGCCGCCGAAACCGCCGCCCATCCGCAGGCTCTGCACGGTCACCTCGTGGCTGTGCTTGTCCAGCACGTGCGCCACGATGTCCTGCGTTTCCGACGGATGCTGCGTGCTGCTCTGCACGAAAACCTGGTCGGCTTCGTCCACGTGCGCCAGCGCGCACTGGGTTTCCAGGTAGAAATGCTCCTGGCCGGCGAAGTCGAACTCGCCGCGGAAAACGTGTGCCGCACTGGCCATCGCCGGGTCGACGTCGCCGCGCGCCACCACTCGCGGCTCGCCCTGGAAACTGCCCGCTGCGATCGCCTCGCCGACCGTCACCAGCGACGGCAGCGCTTCGGTGTCCACCTCGACGGCCGCCGCGCCCAGCCGCGCCGCTTCCAGCGTCTCGCCGAGCACCCAGCACACGGCGTGGCCGAAGAACATCACCTCGGACGGGAACAGCGGTTCGTCGTGGTGCACGCCGGAATCGTTGACCCCAGGGACATCCGCGGCGGTGAGCACGCGGACCACGCCCGGCACGGCTTCGGCCGCTTCGGTGCGGATCGCGAGCACCTTCGCGTGCGCCTCGTTTACCTGTACGGGGTATGCGTGCAGCACGTCTTTGGTGCGGGCGACGAGATCGTCGGTGTACAGCGCGGTGCCCCGGACGTGCGCCGCGGCGGCCTCGTGCGGCCGGGCGATCCCGATGGACGGGCTTTCCGGGCGTTCGGACAGTGCGCTCATGCTCGTGCCCCTTCCAGGGAGTCCGCATGCAGTTTCAGTAGGCTGCGGCCCAAAGTCGCGGCGCGGTAGGCCGCGCTCGCCCGGTGGTCGTCCATCGGCGTGCCCTCGCCGCGCAGGATTTCCGCGGCGGCGCGGACGGTTTCCTCGCTCCACGGCTGGCCGACGAGCGCGGCTTCGGTGTCCCGAGCGCGAATCGGCGTCGCGGCGACCCCGCCGAGCCCGATCCGCGCGGTGCGCACGAGACCGTCTTCGATGTCGAGCGCGAACGCGACGGCGACGCTGGAAATGTCGTCGAACCGCCGTTTGGCGACCTTGTGGAACGCGGTGGTTCCGGCCAATGGCAACGGAATCCGTATCGACCGGATCAGTTCGCCGGCTCGCCGGACGCTCTGCCGGTAACCGGTGAAGTACTCGGCGAGCGGCACTTCCCGTTCTCCGTCCACAGAGGACAAGACCACGCTCGCGCCGAGGGCGAGCAGCACCGGCGCGGAGTCGCCGATCGGCGAGCCGGTGCCGAGGTTTCCGCCGAGCGTCGCGGCGTTCCGGATCAGCCGGGACGCGAACTGCGGGATCAGCTGGCTCAGCAGCGGAACCCGGCCGTCGAGGCGGCGGTCCATTTCGGTGAGGCTCAGCCCGGCGCCGATTTCGATCACGTCCGCGCCGATGTCCAGGGTCTGCAGTTCGGGCACGCGATCGATGGCGACGACGCACTCCGCCCGGACTCCGCGGATGTTCACCTCGACGCCCCAGTCGGTCGACCCGGCCACGAAAGTCGCGTTAGGACGGTCGCGGCGCAGCTGCAGCGCTTCGGCCCAGGTGTCCGGGCGAAGGTAGTCCCGGCCGTCTTCGTGCAGTTGTGTCGCAACGGGTTCCGGTGCGGTGCGGCTCCGGCGCCGGGCCAGCGGGTCGTCCGCCGGGGGAGCGCCGAGCGCGCGCGCGGCGTCGCGGATCGGCCGGTATCCGGTGCAGCGGCAGAGGTTTCCGCTCAGCGCGTGGATGTCGAACCCGTTCGGCGCGTGGTCGTCGCCGGTCGCGTCGCGGTCGCTGCGGTAGTACTCGGCAGCCATGCTGCAGACGAACCCGGGAGTGCAGTAACCGCACTGGGATCCGCCACGCACGGCCATTTCGTGCTGAACCGGGTGCAGGTCCCCGGCGGATCCGAGACCCTCGGCCGTCCACACCTCCTGCCCGTCGAGCGAACCGGCCGGGGCGAGGCACGCGTTGATCGCGACCAGGTCCGTCGGGGATTCGACGCCGGGGCGCGCGACCAGGATCGCGCACGCTCCGCATTCGCCTTCGGCGCAGCCCTCCTTGCAGCTGGTCAGGCCCTGCCCGCGCAGCCAGTCCAGCGCCGTGGTGTGCACGGGGACGCCGCCGAGGGCGGTGCGTTTCCCGTTGACGGTCACCTCGGGGTCGGCCATCGGAGTTCCTCTCGTCTTTTCTCGGCTGGGTCCACGGCCGCCGACGCGCCGCATCGGCGCGGGTCAGGGGACCGTGGGGAAGAAATTGGGCAACGAGACTCGTGCCCAGAGCGCGACCGAGCGGGGGAGACCGCTCAGGGCAGCGCTGGCCAGCCGTGCGCGACGCGCCCCTTGTTCCAGGCGGATTGGCGCGTGCGCTGACGGAGGTCGGCGAGCTGTCCGGAAGTCAGAAGCACGCGCACCTCCTCGAGAGCGAACGGAACGGGCGGTGCGGGCACACCGCCGTTGCCGAAGCGTAACTCCGGGCGCGGGCCGAGACAAGGGCGGGCACCGCCCGAAAGGAGACCCAGGACACACTTCCAAATACCCCCAGGGGGTATAAAGTTCGTGCCGTCACCAGCGAACGAAGGAGAGACCGATGAACGTCAACGGCACCGCACTTTCGACCGGCGAAGTCCAGCTCGGCGTGGTGCACGCCCCGGCACGGGCGGGGGAGGACGGCGAGCTTTCGTTCACCGTCACCACGGCCGGCGGGCAGCCGGTAACCAATTACGAGGAGGCGCACGGGAAGCAGTTGCACCTGATCGTGGTTCGCCACGACGGCACGCACTTCCGGCACCGGCATCCGGTGCTCGACCCGGAGGCCGGCGTCTGGACGATCCCGTGGACCTGGGAAGCGGCCGGTGCCTACCGGGTCTTCACCGATCTGACCCCGGCGGGCGGCGAGAGCGTGACCCTGTCGCGGACAGTCGAGGTCGCCGGTGACTACCAGCCGCAGGTCGCGGAACCGGTCGCGACAAGCGTGGTCGACGGCTACGAAGTGACCCTTGAAGGCACTCTCGCCGCTGGCACCGGAACGATGCTGACCGCCCGCGTAACCCGCGACGGCCATCCGGTCACCGACCTGGAGCCGTATCTGGGCTCGTTCGGCCACCTGGTCGCGCTGCGCCAGGGCGACCTCGCCTACCTGCACATCCACGCGCTCGACGACGCGACGCCCGGGCCGGAGATCCGGTTCCACGCCGAAGCTCCGACGACCGGCCGCTACCTGCTGTACCTGGACTTCCAGGCCGAAGGTGTGGTGCGCACTGCGGCTTTCGTCCTCGACGCCTGAGCAGCCGCCGGATGCCGTGCTGCCGTTCCCCTTGAAGAGAAAGCGAAAAACGATGACCACCGCACAAGAAACCCGGCCGAACACCCTCCGCTGGTGGGCGCTCGGACTGATCGCCCTGGCGCAGTTCATGGTGATCATGGACACCTCGATCATCGGCGTCGCACTGCCGCGCATGCGCGACGCCCTCGGATTCACGCCCAGCACGCTGTCCTGGGTCTTCAACGCTTATGTGATCGCCTTCGGCGGCCTGCTGCTGCTCGGCGGGCGGCTGTCGGATTTGTTCGGCGCCAGAAGGCTTTTCGCCGCCGGATGGGCGATTCTCCTGGCAGGTTCGGTGTTCGCCGGAGCCGCCGGGAACGTGCCGGTCGAACTCGCCGGCCGGATAGTGCAGGGCGCGGGAGCCGCGCTCATCGCACCGTCCGCGCTGACGCTGCTGATGATGCTCTTCGGCGGCAACCCGAAGGAACTCACGAAAGCCCTCGCGCTGTACGGCGCGGCGGCACCGGCCGGCGGCACCGCCGGAGTCTTCCTGGGCGGCGTGATCACCGAGTACCTGTCGTGGCCGTGGGTGTTCTACCTCAACGTGCCCATCGCGGTGCTCGCGCTGTTCGCCACCCGCGCCGTCCTGCCCGGGGGAACGACCGGAACCCGCGGCACCGTGGACGTTTTCGGCGCGCTGACTGTCACGCTCGGCTTGGGCACGCTGGTGTACGGGATCGTCCGCGCTCCGGAAGCGGGCTGGGCGGCCGCGGAAACGTGGATCGCGCTCGGCGCCGGACTCGTGCTGCTCGCCGGTTTCGTCGTCCGGCAAGCCCGGGCGCGCACTCCGCTGATGCGGCTGTCGATCTTCCGCGCCCCGCGGCTCGGCGCGGCGAACCTGGCGCAGGTTTTCCTTGGCGCGGCGTGGATTCCGATGTGGTTCTTCCTGAACCTGTACCTGCAGCAGGTGCTCGGTTTCCGTGCCTTCCCGGCGGGAGCCGCGCTGCTGCCGATGACCGCGCTGATCATGCTGGGGATGATCGAGTTGGCGCCGCGGGTGATCGCCCGGTTCGGGCCGAAGCCGCCGATCGTCGCCGGACTGCTGTTGCTGGCGGCCGGACTGGGCTGGCTCGCGCTGGTGCGCGCGGACGGCAGCTTCTGGGTCGACGTCCTGCCCGCGTCGCTCGTCGCGGCGCTGGGGATGTCGCTGGCGTTCATCCCGTCGCTCAGCACGGCGATTTCCGCGGCCAGGCCGGAAGAAGGCGGGCTCGCGTCGGGGATCGTGAACACCGGTTACCAGGTGGGTTCGGCGCTGGGGCTGGCCGTGATGACCGCGCTGGCGGCCGCTTCGGGCGCGGGCGCGGGCGGTGACCCGGCGGCGTTGACGAACGGCTACTCGGTGGCGTTCGTGGGGTCGGCGGTGATCGCCCTGGTGGGTGCTGGCCTCGCGGCTGTGACCTTCCGCCGCCCTCGGACACCGCGGAGGTGAACCTCGAAGTTCCGGTAGTCCGACGAGTTGCTAGAGAGCGGTACTTCCAGCGGTCGGTCCATCACGTTGGCCAGCTGACGGAGTTCTGCCGCATGAGTGCGCGCAGTGCCCGGGCAGCGGTTTAGACCCTTTCCGGGGCCCTATCTGTTCCAGAAGCTCCAGCTCTGTATCGCACAGGATCACTGCCTGTGTTGCGTGCAGGTCTCCGACAGGTGCCGTCGATCGTGGAGGAGGCTCGACTTGCAT
The DNA here is from genome assembly GCF_053611505.1 of Amycolatopsis sp. NPDC054798. Classification (NCBI taxonomy): domain Bacteria; kingdom Bacillati; phylum Actinomycetota; class Actinomycetes; order Pseudonocardiales; family Pseudonocardiaceae; genus Amycolatopsis; species Amycolatopsis sp. NPDC054798. The sequence continues at coordinate 71,194 of NZ_JBSHAM010000035.1, forward strand.
CGAGCTTGTTCACAGACGCTTGCGGACCACTGAGTGCAGGTCCGTTCCCGCGCTCAGCCCAACCTGGGCCTCGACGGCCAGGCCCGCTACCTTGAACCCCGCCTGAACACGTCCAAGCGACATTTACCTCTGGCAGTCACCGAGGTGCCGTGGGCACCTTGCAGGTTTTTAGCACTGCCCGCGTCGGCAGATAGGACTTGTTCTGCATACGCTAGCTTGTCGACGTCCTGCGACTCGATGGCTTTCGAGTCGGCCTTCGTGCCTGTGGCCAGGCGCAGACGACCGAATTTGTCGGTGTCGTGCGGTACTACTGCCCCGTAAGTCGCTGTTGGCAGGGAGGTAAAGGATGCTGCGCGGAGCTGCTGAGCAAGCAGGGAAACGAGCAAGGGAGTCTGAACAGGGCCGAGATGCCCTGCGACTGGCCGCCGACATGCGTTGTGATCCAGCTTGGTCGTGGTTGGTCACGGCCTTCGGACAACCTTTCGGAGGATGGAACGACGGCCAGGACGTCTACCTCTACCGGCTGTTTGAATTCTGGGCTGACGGGGAGCTCGCTGTCGGCCGAATCTCTGTCGGTGCCGCGCCTGGACCTGACGCGGCCCGCGCGCGCAACCAAGCCGCACTCGATGTGCTGCCCCAGGTCGGCGCGAGTGAACCGGAGGGCTCTCCCGGCTTCTCCGCTTTCGTCGATCCTCATCAGCGCAACGACCCCAACGGCGATGGCTCTTTCAGTTGGTCCGGAGAGATCCACCTTGGCATCTGCGTCCCCGACCAACCTGAAGCAGAAGCGTGGGCACATATCGATCCACTGGAGGAGATGGCGGTGCCGCTAGAGATCGGCTATACCGATACTCAAACCACCTACATGCATCTCATGCAGAATATCGGGCTCGCCCGCTGGGCTTACGGCTCGAAGGCCGTCGTGCTTCTCGTGCGGTCTACCTTCGTTCGGGAAGCCTCGCTCGCAGACGACCCTACGGTTCGATGGAAACCGAAACCCATGTGGCACTTCGCCGACGAGATCGCGCGTCAGGCCGAGATACTGCGTGCCTCTGCTCCGTACCGATCACCGCGAGCGTGACGTTGTCCCTGTAGGTTCTCGCCGCACGCGCCATGTCAGTGGGGATTCATCCACGCCGATAAGCCCGCTGAACCGTGGGCGCGCGACGTTGACGTCGCGTCACGAGTCTCTGGCTCTTATGAGCGATCCTCGCTCGAATCGCCGTTGGCCCCGTCTTCCGGCATAGCCGCACCCGTGAGCAGCGCGGTCACGTCAGCCTCGTCGGTCTGGTAGCGGTGCCCCAAGACTGTGATTGCAGTGCGCGTAAGCGTCTCCAGGCTGGTGCCGGGCGTTGCGTCGAGCATCATTTCCGTGAAGTCGGCTGTGATCTCCGACCGATCGTCACCGACGCCGGTAGCGACTGTCACAGAGGGCAGGTGGAACGAGTCGTCAGCGGTCTCGATGAACGCCGCGATGCGCTGCTTCATGTCCTGCGTCGATTCCTGCGATCCGTAACTGCTCTTGGTCGTTACGCCACGGAGGTCGACCGCCGTCACTGTGTATGGCTGCAGGCTCGGCAGTAGATCGTCCCAGCGAGCGGGCGCCAAGCCGCGGTTCGCGGCCTTTATCTTCTGGGCCTTGTTGGCGAACGTCAGCCGCCAGTTACCGATCTCTGCTGAAAGCAGGTTGCCAGTCACGGCCCATCGCGGCGTGCGGTCGAAATCATCGTCGTCGACTGCATCTGATCGCGCGCTCATCAGGACGCGTTTGGCGCGCCAAAGTCCACTTGCGGCGGAGGCGAGCGGGGTCAGGTCGAGGTCGGCAAACTGGCTCCACATTCGCTCGATCTCGGCGAGGTCTATCAGGCGCGCGACTGCCACCCAGAAGTCACGATTGCGGGTTACGCCTTGCAGGCTGAGCAGGTACGGCACGAGTTCTCGGATCTCGGTCTCGCTGAGTTGCCCCGACAGTGACAGGGCCTCGACGCTCGGAGTGCCCGCAAGCGCTTGCTCAACGATGCCGAATACGCGGTTAATGCGAAACACCGCGTCCTCGGTGAAGACCGACGAAACTGTCTCGGAGAAGGCGGTCAACTCTTCATGCTCAATCTGGCGGCCACGAGGCAGGACGAGTTTCTCGACATCGGATTCGACTAGCGCGCCCCGCGCGCTGCGTACGATGCTGGACCTCACCAGCCCGAGCACCGGGTCGGGTCTCCCGGTGATCGGCACCAAGTCGCCGAGTGCGGGCACCGTGGTCACCAGCACCCGGCTCGCCCGGCGCTCACGGGCGCGGGCTTGGATCTGCTGAGTCTCGGCCTCCGGCTCCTCCGGGGCCAGCGAGAGATAGAACGCCGTGAGGTCGTTTCGATCAAAGTTTGCAAGGTCGCCTGATGCGCGACTCGACCGTAGCGAGTGCCGTAGGAACACGGGACGCTCGAACACCTCTCGTCCCTTTCCCTTTCCCTTTCCCCACTGGATGACGAGATCGGGCATGTACGAGTGGTTGAAATAGCCGGTGATCTCCGGTTTCGCCGTGGGATCCAAGCTGATCATCTGCTGCGCGACGACCTGGTGCACGCGGTGCCCGGCCTCCTGGGCGTCGGTGGTGTCTAGCGCGGCCGAGATCTGCTCCGCGAACGTGCTCATGCTCGGTAGCCCTCTTTCCGCAGGTGATACAACGCCAACCCCGCCTCGTCTTTGGTCAACCGAAGGTCCACCTGTCGCTGACCCACCACCATGACGCTGAAGCGTTGTGCGACCTTGGCCAACAGGTCATCGTCGATCTTCTCTCCGTTCAGAAGATCGCTGTACTCCTCAACGCATTCTCGCAGATGAGTCACTGTCAACAGGTCGTTCCACTTCGTCTGGGAAAAGGGGTGGTACGTCACCCACAAGAACTCCCGCTTAGCGTCGTCGCCCATCGAGTTGATGGTGTACAGCGTGTTGGCGTAGGCGACGGCCAGGAACTCTCGGTAACCGTCTGCCTGACCACCGACAGTCGTGTATTTCTTGCACTCGACGCTGACCGGACGGGGCCGCTCGTCGGGCCTCCCGACGGTGTTCCCCTCCAGGTCGAGCGCCTTCTTAGTGCCGTCAGGGCACTCACGAGTGCACATGGGCTCGCTGTCCCAGACCGTGTACGAGAACGCGAACCTCGTAGTGGCTTCCAGCCACTCCTTGATCTCGTGCAGACCCTCGTATCCGATTCGGTGTGCAGTTTCTTTCGCCACTCGACCCCCTTCCTGGTAAACGACCTTAGCGATGGCGCGTTCCAACAACGCGTTGCTCGGTCGAGAGTCGGTATGCAACCTCGTCACGGCGATGCACGAAGATCGCGTTGGCGAACGAAAGAACTCGGAGCAGCCGGATTTCGCCCTCCTGTCTGGACAGTCGGAAAGGAACGTGGCCCCCTGCGCGGACAAGGAGCCACGCGAACGTCTGCGCCCAGCCCCGCTAAGACAAGGAACCAGACAGCATGACTGTACCGCCGAGTAGCACCCTGCCACCAGATAGCCGACCCGCACGGACCCGTCGAGCTCACCGTCACCAGGCACAGCGGACCGCCCACGCATTGCTAGGCGCGAGGAAATGACTTCCGCCGCGGTGAAGGTCTTCGTCCGCTGCGGACCCTGCTGACACCGCAAAGCTGGGCTGCGCGACAGCCGGATCTGTATCGCCTTCCGCGTCCTCGACGGATGGGGGCCGATCTGCCTGTGCCTGGTTCCATCGTCGCCGTCCTCACCGCCGCCGCGATCGGCGCTCTCGTGCTGATCATCAGTGGACTTGCTCCCTGGGATGCAAGGTGCCGGTGCTGTCGCGGCCCTTGAGGGCGCCTTATCCGAGGTGAACACGCAGGTCGAGAAGATGCCCGGGGTAGATCGTGGGGTCGGCGGCGTATGTACTGGGCCAGACGCAGCAGGTCGGTAACCTGTTAGCGTCCTGCCGACGCAAGACGGTGAGGCGGTGCCGGTTTCGCAGCTGTTGCTGGCATGCAGGGACGCCGAAAGAGCTCTTCACGGAGGGTCAAGCCTTGGTTTCGGCTGGCTTCCAGATCCGGCCGTGCAACCCGACGAACAACAGCACGAACGCGACGGTCAGCAAAATGTGCCCCAGCCCGGCGATCCCGGCGATCGCCGCGCCGGATTCCTTGCCCAGCACGGTGAGCGTACCGTGCACGACCATTCCGCCGACCGTGACGAGCATTCCGGCGTGGTAGATCCAGAAGAACGGCGCGAACGACCTCGTCGCCGACAGCGTGAACACCTTGTCCAGCACCAGCACGATCAAGAACACCAGCGTCCCGAGCGCGAGCAGGTGAGTGTGCAGAATGGACAGCTGGGTCTCGCCGGTGAAATCGCGGGCCTTGGTGAATTCGCGGTAGTACAGCCCGGCGAGCAGGCCGAGGATCGTGTAGATCGCGGCGGCCCAGTAGATCTTCTTCGTCATCGGTTCTCCTCGGCGCCGGCCGTGGCCGGCTGGTGGATCCGTCCGTCGACGACCTCGTGCACCGAGTCGACCCCTTCGAGGTGGGAGCGGTCGTGGGTGACCAGTACGGTGGCCGTCGCCTGCTGGTGCGTGATCGTAGTGAGCAGATCGACGATCGCCGCGCCGCGGTCCTGGTCGAGGGCGCTCGTCGGCTCGTCGACCAGCAGCACGGCGGGGTCGTTCATCAAGGCGCGCGCGATGTTCACGCGCTGCTGCTGCCCGCCCGACAGCCGCCCCGGCCGATGCGTCGCCCGATCAGCGAGCCCGACCGCGTCGAGCAGCTCCTTCGCTCGTTCCGCCGCTTCGCGGCGCGGCGTTCCGCTGAGGTGCGCCATGACTTCCAGCTGTTCCACCGCGGTGAGCGACGCCAGCAGATTCGGCTGCTGGAAAACGATCCCGATCTTGGTGCGGCGCAGTTCCGCCAGCGCGGCCCGGTCCAGGCCGGTCGTGTCCACTCCGCCGACGGCAACAGTTCCGCGGTCGGGCCGGATGAGCGTCGCGGCGACCGCCAGCAGGCTCGATTTGCCGGAGCCGGACGGCCCGACCACCGCGGCGACGCTGCCCGCGGGCACGTGGAGGTCGACGTGGTCGAGCGCGGTGAGGCGGGAATCGCCGTCGGGGTAGGTGAGGGTGATGCCGGACAGGTGCAGGCTCATCAGTGCGCTCCGGAAGTGAGGGCGGTCAACGGGTCGACGGAGGTGATGCGGCGGACCGCCAGTGCGGCGCCGAGCACGCCGAGGACGACCAGCACCGCGGCCGGGGCGAGCAGAGTGCCCGCACTGAGCACGAACGGCACCGCCCCCGACGCGACCGCTCCGAGCGCGGCGGCGAGTCCGGTCCCGAGCGCGGTCCCGCCGATCAGCAGCACAACGGCTTGGCCGAGCGCGTCCCGGAGCAGGTACTTCGTGGTCGCGCCGAGGGCTTTCAGCACCGCGATGTCCCGGCTGCGCTGGATCGTCCACACGGTGAAGAACGCGCCGATCACCAGCGCGGAGATCACGAACAGGAAGCCGCGCATGAGCTGGAGCGAGCCGTTTTCCGCAGAATAGGAACCGATCGCGGACAACGCGTCGTCCTTCGCGACGGTGCGGGTGCCGAGACGCGCGTCCGCTGCGGCGAGACCTTCGGCGGAGTTGGTGGTCAGGGCGAGCACTGTCGCGTTTGGACCGGCGAGGTGCGTCCACACCACGGGGAGATGGCTGTACGAGTCGTCTCCGGAGATGGCGGCCACGGTGACTTTGCGGCCCTGCAGGGTGAGCTGGTCGCCTTCGCGGGCCTTCAACGCATCAGCGGCCCCGGTGGACAACACGGCCGTGCCCGGGCTCGGGTTCCGGACGCCGAACGACGCCACGGTGGCGGTGTGCTCGCCGACCGCCGCGCTGGCCGTGCTGATCGCGATCGGCTCCACGCTGGCCACTCCGGGCACCCGGGCGTACTGCCCGGCCTGCTCACTGGTCACTGTGGACTGTCCAAACGAGAGCGAACCGTCACCGGGATCGGCGAAGACCAGGTGATCCGCCTTCAATCCGATGATCGCGGACGTGGTCTGTGCGGCCAGCCCCGCGGTCAGCCCGGACAGCAGCCCGACCAGCAACGTCATCAGCACGACGACGGTCCCCATCAACGCGAACCGCCCCTTGGCGAAGCGCAGATCCCGCCACGCGACGAACATGTGCATGCCTTCCTTCTCGGTGTGCTTTCCAGCCTCGTCCGGACGGGGCGCGGGAGCATCGCGCCGCGGACGGTCTCCGGCGAATCGATGGGCGGACTCGCCGCTCAACCTTTCGATTGATGCGAATCCCGGGCGGAGCACGGACAATCGGGGCAGGAGGCTTTCGTGAACCCGCACACCCTCGACCGGCCGTTGCGCGTGCTGCGCGTCTGCCTGCACCTCCTGCTGGCCGGGCTGCTGGTGCTCGCCGTAGTGCGCGCGTTCGCCGACGGCGTGCCGCATGCGCCCGCGGTGCTGGCCGGTGCGCTGGTGATGGGCGGCGTCTACACCGCCGGTCCGCTGCTGCCCCGCGTCGGCCGGTCGCCGGGCGCGACGGCCGGCTGGCTGGCCGTGCTGGGGATCGCCTGGCTCGTGCTGCTGTGGCTCACGCCGGACGGGGTGTGGCTGGCTTTCCCGCTCTACTTCCTGCAGATGCATCTGCTGCCGACCCGCTGGGGCCCGGCCGTCGTCGCGCTGACGACCGTGCTGGCGATCGCTGGTTTCACGCGGCACCAAGGCGGATTCACCGTCGGGGTGGTTCTCGGCCCGACGCTCGGGGCCGCGGTCGCGATCGCCACTGTGCTCGGCTACCAGGTGCTCTACCGCGAAAGCGAACAGCGGCGGCGACTCATCGAAGAACTGCGCGAGACCCGCAACGACCTCGCCGCGATGGAACACTCCGCGGGCGTCCTGGCCGAACGGGAACGCCTCGCCCGAGAAATCCACGACACCCTCGCGCAGGGCCTTTCGAGCATCCACCTGCTGCTGCGCGCCGCCGAACGCGCCCTGCCGGATCGTCCCGCCGCCGCGGTCCCGCACGTCACGCAAGCCCGGCAGGCCGCCCAGGACAACCTCACCGAAGCCCGCCGTCTCGTCTACGCCCTCGCCCCGGTGGAGCTGGAAGGCGCTTCCTTGCCTGCCGCGTTGGAACGCCTGTGCGCGACCACGCAGCAACGCTCCGGCCTGACCGTCCACTTTCACCTCAGCGGCACCCCGTTCGACGTGCCGACCGCGTACGAGGTCGCCTTGCTGCGCATCGCCCAATCGGCGTTGGCCAACACCGTCCGGCACGCCGCCGCCGGCCGGGCCGAGCTGACCTTGAGCTACATGGACACGAGCGTCACCCTGGACGCTGTGGACGACGGAATCGGCTTCGACCCGCAAGCCGTGCGCAGCGGCAGCGGCTTCGGCCTGCCCGCGATGCGCGCCCGCGCGCGTTCGCTGGGCGGCTCCTGGACCGTGGAATCGTCCCCCGGCAGCGGCACCGCGCTGGCCGTGAGCTTCCCGGTGGAGCCGCGATGATCCGCCTCCTGCTGGCCGACGACCACCCGGTCGTCCGCGCCGGATTGCGCGCCGTGCTGGAAACCGAACCAGACCTGGAAGTCGTCGCCGAAGCCTCCTCGGCGGAGGAAGCCGTGCGGCTGGCGGGCGGTGCGGACGTCGTGCTGATGGACCTCCAGTTCGGCTCCGGAAAGCACGGCTCCGAAGCGACCGCGGAGATCACCGCCGCCGCGAACGCGCCGAAAGTCCTGGTCCTGACCACCTACGACACCGACGGCGACATCCTCGCCGCGATCGAAGCAGGCGCGACCGGGTATTTGCTGAAGGACGCCCCGCCAGAGGACCTCGCGGCGGCGGTGCGGAACGCCGCCGCCGGACAGACCGTCCTGGCTCCCGCGGTCGCCCACCGGCTGATGAACCGGATGCGCACCCCGGCGGCCGCCTTGTCCCCGAGGGAGATCGAGGTGCTGGGGCTCGTCGCGGACGGGTTGTCGAACCTGGAGATCAGCAAGCGGCTGTTTTTGAGCCAGGCGACGGTGAAATCGCATCTGGTGCACATTTACACGAAGCTGGGAGTGGATTCCCGGACCGCTGCGGTGGCTGCTGGCCAGGCGCAGGGCTTGATCCGGCGCTGACATAGCTGAGCACCAGCACGATCAGGCACAGGCGGAAGGTGGCGGGCCAGGACTTCATCGCCGTCCGGATCGTCTTGGCCGTCTCGGTGAACATCGGGTCCCCTCTCCGGTGGAGTGCGTGCCCCGAGAGTGACCCGGCTCGACCGCCGGTGCCGTTGTTCGCGTGAACAACGCAGGCGCGGGGTGAACAATGGGGACTTGTTCGCGAACAAGGGGGAGCGCATGGGCGGCCGTCCGTGGGGTCCGGTCAAGTCCGACGACCCCGTCACCCGGGACGCGGTGCTGTGGCTGAGGGGCTTGATAGAGCGTTCGGGCAAGACGGTCCGGGACGTGGCCGCGGCGTGTGGATGCAAGCCCGCGACGGTGTCGACGCGGCTCAACGGGAGCAAACCGCCCTCGCTGGAGTTCGGGGACCAGGTGATCGAGGCGTGCACCCCGCGTGCGGTGTGGCCTGCGAAGAAGGCGGAGTTTCGGAAGCTGCGGAACCGGCCCCGGGCCGCCGCGCCGGTGCCGGTGATCCGGGACGCCCGCACCCGGGTTCTGGACGCGCAGGCGGAGACTGCCCAGGCCCAGGCGCACGCGGTCCGTGCGCTGGACGAGCTGAATCACGCGAAAGACCAGTTGCTGGCCGGGATCCGGGTGGAGTTCCAGGCCGCGCAGATCATCGCTGCTTTGCGCCAGGTTCTGCTGCGCTTGATCGGGGCCGGTGCTTCGGCCGCCGGTGAACGTTCGCAGGTCAGGAGCTTTCTGCAACGGGCGAAGGAAGATCGAAGCCGTGCCGAACGCTTGGCGGAGGAAGCGCAGGCAGTGCTTGATGCGCTCGGCGCGCACATCGCCGCCGCGGACCTGCCCGCAGGCGATCCGGTGCTCTCCTCGGACAGTCTTCTGCTCGACATCCCGGCGGGGCTGGCCAAGGTGCAGCGGCTCCTGGCCGAGCAGGACGCGCAACTGAGCAGTTGGGAATACGCGGAATCCCTCGCTGAGGCGGCCGCCCGGCTGAGCTTGCTCTACGTCGACGCCCCGATGCCGGTGGCGATTCTCGACGACGACAGGTTCCTGTGGGCGAACACGCCGTTCGAGCAGCTGGTCCGGTATTCGGCCGGGGAGCTTTCTCGGATGCGCTGGACGGACGTGGTGCGCGGGTGGGATCCCGACGAAGACCACCTGGTCTGCCCGCGCGAAGGCGACCTTTGCAACGTCCAAGTCCAGCGGTGGACTGTTTCCGGGTGCGAGATCGCGGTCGTGCACAACCCCCTCTATTGGGAAAAGTACGGAATCCCGTCCGAGAAGTGGGCGAAGCAGTACCTTCGCCTTTCCGGTATTGCTCGCAATGGGAAGATTTGCGCGGCACGGTTCTCGGTGGATGGAGGCTCTTTTTCCGGCCGAGTGCGGTTTGAAGCGGAAATTGCCTACCAGTACTCCCGGGCAATATTCAGGTTGGTTGCGGACGGTCAATTGGTCGTTCAACTGGGCGGCTTCGGCCGCTATTTGGTGATCTTCAGCGGCCAGCGGGCGGATTTGGGCGAGCTGCCCGATCTTGCGCGGTTGGTGCCGGAGGAGTTCAGAATCGACGCGACGGTGGACCGCGGGGAGGACTCGGGGCTGTCGATGGACGAGTTGCTGTGGGACCTCGAAACCTCGTCCCGATGGGCGAAGGCCGCGGAGTCGTCGAAGCTGTGGACCGTGCTGGATCCGGTATTCCGCGGAGCTGAGCCCGCCGCTGCCGGAGAACTCAGCTTCCGGCCGATGATCGACGGCGACGGCGACCTGTTCTGTGTGGAGGTGGTCAATGCTATTTCGGCGGACATTTTTCTTCGCGCGCTGCGCGTGATCAGTAGCTGGGCGGAAAAATTCTGGGGTCCGCACGTGCCGGAGGTGGAATTTTCCGTCACCCCGGAGGAGTTGCGCAGGCGCGACTGGCGGACACTGGTGAAGTTCGGGAAATATCTGGACAAAAAAATCAAACTGGTTTTGGACGAGTTGCGGGATTTTGAAACCTACGCCCTTCTCCGGCGCTTCGAGTTCGTCGGTTCGGTCGCGGTCCGCCGCGTGGCGCTCGGTGACGACGCGCGGGAAATCCTGGGCGTCCCGGCTCCCCTGACTGGTCTGAAGGCCGGTTCCCTGACGGACGCGGACGGGATCGAGAAGCTGATCGCCGCGCTCCGCCGATAATCCGCATCCAGGTGACGGGAGTAGGCCGCCCAGCCGAGCAGGGCGACAATGTCCGGCGGGAGGAGGCGCGCCGATGACCCTGTTCGCGATGGCCGTGGTCCTCCTCGCCGGGCTGGCCGGACCGCTGCTCGCCACCCCGAAACGCGCCCGTGTCCCGATCGTCGTGGGAGAAATCCTCCTCGGCGTCGCGGTAGGACGGACCGGCCTCGGCTGGGTGAACGCCGACGACCCGATCCTCTCCTACGTCGCCTCCGCCGGGTTCGCGCTGGTGATGCTCGTCGCGGGCAGCCACGTGCCGCTGCGGGACCCGGCATTGCGCGTCGCGGCGGGGCGAGGGGCGGTGCTGGCCGCGCTGGTGGGCGTGTTGTCCGTGCCCGCCGGATTCGGGGTGGCCGCGCTCGTCGGCACCGGGCACGGGCTGCTTTACGCCGTTCTGCTCGCGTCCAGTTCCGCGGCGCTGGTGATGCCGGTGCTGGACGAGACAAAGCTCGCCACGCCGCCCGCACTGGCCTTGACCGTGCAGGTCGCGATCGCGGACACTGCGTGCATCGTGGCGCTTCCGTTGGCTGCCGCGCCGGAGCGGGCCGGGAAGGCGGCGCTCGGGGCGCTGGCGGTGCTCGCTGCCGGTACGGTGTGGTTTCTGGTGCTGCGGTGGCTGCATTCCCGCGGATTCGTCGACAAAGCGCACGGCCTCAGCAAAACCCGGCATTTCGGCCTCGAACTCCGGATCGCGCTGATCGTCCTTTTCGGGCTCGCGGGACTGGCCCAGCTCGTCGGGGTGTCGGTGATGCTGGCCGGGTTCGTCGCGGGTCTGGCGCTGGCCGCGGTGGGGGAGCCGCGCCGGCTCGCGCGGCAGTTGTTCGCGGTGACCGACGGGTTTCTCGGGCCGGTCTTTTTCGTGTGGCTGGGCGCTTCGCTCGATCTGCGCGCGCTCGGCCAGCACCCAGTGATGTTCGTGCTCGCCGCGTTGATCGCGGCCGGGGCGGTCGCGGTCCACGGTGCGACGCGGTTGCTGGGCCAGCCGTTGCCGCTGGCGGTGCTCGCGGGTGCGCAACTGGGAGTGCCGGTCGCGGCGGTCACCATCGGCGCGCACGAACAGTTGCTCGCCCCGGGCGAGGGCGGGGCGGTTCTCGCCGCGGCGCTGATCAGCGTCGGCGTTACCGCGTGGGCCGCGTCCCGCGCGGCCAAAGATGCCAAGAATGCCAAGGAATCCGAAGCGAGGGAGGCGTCGTGAAGGAACACTGGAAGGACGAACCGGAGGAGCACGATTACCCGGCGGCGTTCGACTATCTGACCCTCGTTGCGCCCGACGAGGTCGCGACTGGTCTGGTCGAGCAACTGAGAGAAGCTGAGCTGGTGCACCGCAAGGCGAAGGACATCCTGCGGGCGAGCAGGCTGAAGCTCCTGCCCGAGGACAACGCGCACGTCGCGAAGGACCTCGAGAAGGTCAAGGACGGCAAGGCGCTCTCGCCGGTGCTGCTCGTCCGCGGGCACGGCCATCCCGGTTTCGCGACGGCCGACGACCTGGTCATCGCGGACGGTTACCACCGCGTGTGCGCTTCGTATCACCTGGACGAAAACGCGGACATTCCGTGCAAATTGATTTGAGCACCGCCTGCATTCCGAAATGATTGCGAAGGCCGTCCGGTCGTAACGCCCGTCCGCGGTTGTCGATCTTTCGAGGTCGAGATCGACGAGACAGGCGGAGCGAGTGGACGAGCACAACATCGAGCGTCACCCGGATCTGATGGATCCGGAGTGGGAGCGGCACGCCGAGAAAGAAGCCTGGACCGGCCTGCGCCGCCAGCGCGGAAGGGCGCGGCGGCGCAAGCTGGTGACCATCGGGGCGGCGGCGGTCGTCGTCGTGGCCGCGGCGGGGTTTTACCTGTGGAAGCAGGGGACGAGGCCGGAAGAGATCACCGGGAACAGCCCGGCCGTGCCCGCGCCGGCCACCACCGCGCCCGCGCCGACCGACCTGCCCTACTCCGGGCACGTTGACCTGACCCGGCCGTTCGCCGGCACCCCGGCGCAGAACTGGCCCGAGGGCATCGCCGGCCTGGCGATCCCGGCCCCGGCGAAGGTCGGCTCGTTCTCCGCCAAACAGGTCGAGGCGGCGCAGGAGCAGGTCAAGCACGCGGTCGAGGTCGCGCAGTTCGATCCGGGCGTCCTGGAAGGGCATCACCCGGACGGGTACATCGGGCTGTTCGCGCCGGACGCCAGGGCGGACCTGCGAACCAACCCGCAGGACTTTGTGGTCTACCTGGAAGACGGCTACCGCCTCCTGCCGGTGCGGCCGAAAATGACCGGGAAGATGACCGTCGCGCCGGGCGAGGCCGGAGAGCTGAACGTGCACGTCTCGTACGTGGTGGCCTATGCCTTCGACCCCGGGCATCACGTGATCGAGGGCCCTGGCGACCTGGAGCCGTTCGTGCGCGTCGGCGCTGACTACATCGTGCGCAGCGGTTCTGCCTGGGAACAGGGCAGCCGCGGCCTGTGGATGAACAAGTTCGAGGCGTTCTTCACCAGCGTCTCCTGCGACGCCCTCAAGAACCGCCAGCTCGGCCCCGAATTCGCCGACCCGAACTTCACCGGTCCCTCGCTGACCGCCGAACCGGGGCAGTTCGATCCGGACAAACCGGTTCCGGCCAAGGGAAACTGCCGCGAATAACGGCTGTCCTGAGGCGTGCGGCTCCTGGCCGGCCGCGGATCGGGCATTCGGCTGACCGCGGCCGGGGCGGGGCCCGGTACCATCACTCCCGATGATCACGAATGTGTCTCGGCCGGCCGGAGCCGCCGCTGCATGGCGGGTCGACGAGGTCGGGCGGAAAGTGCGGCTGCGCGAGGTCCGCCCGGGCGACCGGCGCACCCTCGCCGGCTTCGACCGGGACTCCGTGCGCGTCCGGGATCCCCAGGTCGGCGGCTACCGGCACTGGGCGACGCATCGCGGGCACGCCTCCCCGGACGGGTTCCACTTCGCGATCGAGACGCTGCACAACCGGACGCTGGTCGGGTCCGTCTGGGTCGAAACGGACCCGTTCTCCGGCCGGTTCAGCTACGGCATCGGGATCGGCCCGCAGCACCGCCGCTGCGGTTACGCCGCCGACGCGGTCGCGCTGCTGCTCGCGTTCATGTTCGAGCGGTGCCGGTACCGCGCGTGCGAGGTGAGCGTCAACGGCAGCAATTTCGCGTCGTTGTCGCTGCACGGCGAGCTGGGTTTCCGGGAAGCCGCCCGGCTGCGGGACGCCGAGCTGCTGCGCGGGGAGATCAAATACCCGGTCCTGATGAGCATCACCGCCGAGCAGTTCGCCGCGCGGCACGTGGCGCTGGCGGCTCGCGGCCAGGGCCGGTCTTCGCGCGGGCGGCACTGGCGGGTGCAGCGCCCCGGACGGCACCGCCGCGTCGCCTACTCCTCCGGGAACTAGCTCTCATTTCTCCAAGCCCCCGGCGCACCGATCTGCGACGCTGGCCGGGTGATCAAGCGCATCATCGCCTACTCCGCGGGCTCCGGCGACGCGGCGACCCGCGACTTCTACGTCCACGTCCTCGGGCTCGACGTCGCCATGGACGATCCCTTCCTCGGCCTCCGCAGCGACGACGACCCGGCCGCCCAGGTGCTCGTCCTGCCGCCCGGGAGCACCGACCCCCTCCCGCGCTGGGGGATCGACCTCGGCGAACCGGCGGCGGTGGACGCGGCCCACGCCGAGGCGGTCCGGCGCGGGCTGCGCGTCGTCTATCCGCTCACCACCGAATCCTGGGGCGTGCGGCGGTTTTTCGTCGAGGACCCGGGCGGCACGGTCGTCAACGTGCTCGCCCACGTCACCGGGAGTTCGCGCACCGAGTAGAAGATCGCGTTCTCCTTGAACTCCAAGCGATCCAGCGGCACAGCCAGCGCCAGGCCGGGCACCCGCCGCCGCAACGCGGAGTACGCCACCTCCAGCTCCACCCGGGCCAGCGGCGCGCCGAGGCAGAGGTGCCGTCCGTAGCCGAACGCGACGTGGTGGCGTGCGGACCGGCGGACGTCGACGCGGCCGGGATCCGGGAAGGCCAGCGGATCCCGGTTGGCTGTGCTCTTCACCGCGACGATGCCCTCGCCCGCGCGGATCAGCTGCCCGCCGATCTCCAGATCCGCGAGAGCGACGCGGCGCGCTTCGGTGTGCGTGATCGACAAGTAGCGCAACAGTTCTTCCACCGGGTCGGCCGAGTCCTGAAACTGTTCCGGGTGCGTCAGCAGCACGGCGGTGCCCAAGGCGATCATGGCAGCGGTGGTGTCGTGGCCCGCCACCAGAAGAAGCTGACCCAGCACAGCGATCTCGTGCCGGGTCATCTCGCCGCGTTGGTATTGCTCGACAGCCAGCCTGCTCAGCAGATCATCGCCCGGATCGACCGCTTTCGCGGCGACAAGGTCTTCCAAATACGCGTTCAGCTCTTCGCTGGCGGCCACGGCTCGCGCCGGATCCGAGTCGTCCATGACGAGCGTGCGGGCCACTCCCTGAAAGAAATCGCGGTCCGCGTAGGGGACGCCGAGCAGTTCGCAGATCACCAGAGAGGGGAGCGGCATTGCGAACGCCTCGACCAGATCGGCCGGGTTCGGCCCGGCGAGCATTCTGTCGAGAAGATCGTCGGCCATTTCCTGAATGCGCGGCCGCAACGCCGCCATTTTCCGGACGGTGAATTCCGGGGCCAGGATCCGCCGCTGCGCGGTGTGCTCCGGCGGATCCATCTGCATCAACGTTTTCATCCGCGCGTCGCGCGCCTTGCTGACCGCGTTGGTGTGCGGAAAGCCGGGCTGCGCGACGTCGACGCTGACGCGTGGATCCGCCAGCACCGCACGGACGTCGGCGTATCGGGTGATCAGCCAGGGCTCGCTGCCGTCCCACAGCCGCACCCGCGACACCGGCGGCCGCCTCGTCAGCCCGGGCGCGGGATCGAAGGGGCATCCCGCCGCCCGGGTCATCGGGAAGGTTTCCTCGCCGCTCATGCGCACTCCTCGCGTCGATTGCCTGAGCCCGCAGCATGGCTGCCCGGGAGACCCCGGTAATCAGGCAAAACGGACGTGAAGTGGGTCACATTCGAAGTCGGGAGAGCATGCGAACGGTCTCGGCTGACCCGGTCAGTCCTCCGCGGTGTCGGATTCCTCCGGACGTTCGACCACGCTCCACAGGAACGAATGCCTGCGCCCGGCCGGTTCCTCGCGCGCGACGAACTCGTCCAGCAGCGCGTCCAGCCGCGAGCGCAGTTCGGCCGCGGCCTCGTCGCTCAGCCGGACCACGCCGCGCCGGGTCTGCTGGATCGACGCCGGGTCGCTTTCGAGCATTTCGGCGCGGTGCGCGTCCAGGGTCGCCAGTTCGACGCGGGCGGTCAGCGCGGGATCGCCCGCCTGGTCGAGATCGAGGTGCCAGGTCCGCCGCGTCGTGCGGTAGGGGCGTTCCCATGCGCCGAGATCGCTCCGGCGAGCCGGTTCGGCGACGAGGAACCCGGCTTCGGCGAGCGCGTGCACCCGGCGCAGCACGGTGGCCGGCGACTCTTCGAGCCGCTTCGCCAGCTGCTGGTTCGTCCACGCGGAATCCAGGCACAGCCGCAGAATCCGCCAGCTCAGCGGGTGGGCGAGCGCGCGGAGGTCGCCGGCGGTCGCCTGGCGCGGGAGATCGTCCATTGACAGCAGCTTAGCCGATTTGCTTCGATGGTATCGATATCAGAAAGTGAAATCACTGGAGGCCGGATGCGCCGCATCGAGTCGTACGTCGAGCAGCACCGGGAGCGGCACGAGGCGGAGCTGGCCGAATGGATCGGCGTGCCGAGCGTGAGTGCCACCGGCGAGGGCATGGCCGCCGCGGCCGAATTCGCGTGCGGGCTGCTGCGGCGCAGCGGACTCGAAGCGCGGCAGGTCGAAACCGGTGGCTGGCCGCTGGCGGTGGGGCACGCCGAAGGTCCGCCGGGCGCTCCGCACGTGGTGATCTACGGCCATTACGACGTCCAGCCGGCCGGACCGCTGGCGGCCTGGCACAGTCCGCCGTTCGAAGCGGACATCCGGGACGGCCGGATGTACGGACGCGGCACGGGGGACAACAAAGGACAGCATCTCGCGCAGCTGCTTGCCTTGCGGGCGCTCGCCGAAACCGGCGAACTGCCTTGCAGCGTAACGGTTTTGCTCGACGGCGAGGAAGAGATCGGCAGTCCGAACCTGGAAGCCGCGCTGGCCGGTCTTCGCGACGAGTGGGCCGCGGATCTGGTGCTGTGGAGCGACGGCCCGGTGCACGACAGCGGCGAGCCGACGGTCAGCCTCGGCGTGCGCGGCGCCGTCCGGTTCGAGATCTGGGTGCACGGTGCTCCGGCGGCGCTGCACTCGGGGAACTGGGGCGGCGTCGGGCCGAATCCGGCGTGGGAGCTGGTGTGGCTGCTGTCGACGATGCGCTCGCCCGAAGGCGAAATCCTGGTCAAGGGCATCGCTGACGGCATGGTCCCGCTGAGCCAATCGGAACGAGAGGCGCTGGATGCGCTCCCGGTCGACGTGCCGGCCGCGCTCGCCGAGGTCGGGCTGGACCGGATGGACGTCCCCGAAGGCGTTGGTTTCAACGACCGTCTCGCCCTGCCGACCTTCACCATCAACTCGCTGTCCTGTTTGGACGAAGGGGATCACCGCACGGTCATTCCGGCGGTCGCGGTCGCCCGCTGCGACATCCGCACGGTCGGCGGCCAGCGCGCGTCGACGGTCATCGAGGCGTTGCGCGCACATCTCGCCGAACACCTTCCGCACGCCGAACTGCACCTCCCGGGCGGGCTGATGGAAGCGTCCCGGACGTTGCCGGAATCGCCTTACACCAAGGTGATCACCGACGCGGTGAGCGCGGCTTCCGGACGCCCGGCGGTGCTGGTGCCCGCGATGGGCGGCAGCCTGCCGATCGCCGCGCTCTCCGACGGGCTCGGGCTGCCGTGCTACGGAATCCCGCTGGCGAACGTCGACGAGCACAACCACGGCCCCAACGAGAACTTCGAACTCGCCCGGTTCCACGCCGGAATCACCGCCGCCGCGAACGTTTTGCTCGAACTGGGCAAGCTGCGCTGATTTCCCGCACATGGTTGCTCCGGGCGCGCTCGGAGCCGCGATTCACCAATGACGCCGAACGCACCCGCCTCGGAGGCGACCATGTCGACACCCGCTCCGGATTCCCCTGTCACGAAAGCCCTTGACCGCCCTTCGCCGCGCTCGTCCCGGATCGTGCTCGCGGCCACGATCGGCAACACCCTGGAATGGTTCAGCCTCGGGGCCTACACCTTGTTCGCCGACGTGCTGGCGAAACAGTTCTTCCCCGCGACCGATCCGGCGGTCTCGCTGATGCTGGCCTTCGCCAGCGTCGCGGTCGCGTACCTGATCCGCCCGTTCGGCGGGATGATCCTCGGGTCCTACGCCGACCGCGCGGGCCGCAAAACCGCGCTGGTGGTGTCGATCCGGATCATGGCGGTGGCCTCGCTGCTGATCGCGATCATGCCTGACTACGCGACGATCGGGATCGCGGCCCCGATCGGGCTGGTGTTCGCCAATCTGCTGCAGGGCTTCTCGGCCGGCGGCGAATTCGGCAGCGCGACCGCGTATCTGGTGGAGAGCAACCGGAAACGCCGCGGCTTCATGGGCAGCTGGGGAGCGGCGAGCCAGGGACTGAGCACGCTGCTGGGCATCGTGTTCGCCGCCGTGCTCAGCGCGGTGCTCACCGAACAGCAGCTCGGGACGTGGGGCTGGCGGATCCCGTTCGCCTTCGGCCTGCTGATCGCCCCGATCGGCTACTACATCCGGCGGCACGTGGACGAATCCCCGGCGTTCGGCGAGAACGCCGCCGAGGCGCCGCTGCGGGAAGTGCTGCGCTCGCAGAAAACCCGGATCCTGGTCGCGATGGGCGCGATGGCGGTGTCCACCGCGATCAGCTACCTGATCATCTACATGCCGACCTTCGCCATCCGGAACCTCGGCCTGCCCAAATCGCTGGCCTTCACCACGACGATCGTCACCCAGATCGTGCTGACCGTGCTCGCGCCGGTCGCCGGGCGGCTTTCCGACCGCACCGGCCGGATCCCGCTGATGGCGGCCGCCTGCTCGGTGATGCTGCTGGCGATCTTCCCGCTGTTCCTCGCGCTGAACAGCCAGCCGACGTTCGCGGTGATGACGGCGGTGATGGCCGCGATCGGCCTGGTGAAGGTCTGGTACGTCGGCCCGCTGGGCACGATGATGGCCGACGTCTTCCCGACCCGGACTAGGGCGACCGGGCTGTCGATCAGCTACAACATCACGGCGTCGCTGTTCGGCGGGTTCACGCCGCTGGTGGTGATCTGGCTGATCCAGGCGACGGGGAGCAATCTGGCGCCGAGCTACTACGTGATGGCGCTGGCGGTGCTGAGCCTCGGCGCGCTGGCTTTCGCCCGGCGGCGGCTGCGGGTGCGCTGACCGGTCCTGGGC